>NZ_JBOFBG010000018.1:0-141783 GCF_051594305.1 Paenibacillus sp. IHBB 3054
TAATTCGAAAGAGGTGCCGCTTGCTGTTTGGAGATATGGAGTGTATCCGGCTTCATTCAGAACTTTACTGCCCTTATTGGTAATGCTCAGTCCTACCTTGGCGTACACTTTACCGCTAAATTTATAGAGCTGCAGAGAATCCGCACTTGCTGAAACTGGAATGTCATTCATGGTGGTGCTCAGGATCTTACCGCGTTCAGCGGCTGTGGAATAGCCCGCCGGAATCGCCAGAGAACCCGCATTCTTTAGGTACCCCTTGGCTTTGGCGTCCCATACGTACATGGCAATCTTCATTCCCTGCAGCGAAGTCGTTTGACCGACATTCACATAGTAGGTCACACGCAGGCTGTCCTTCGCACCGACCTTTTTCTTAAGCGCATCAGCAGTTACTGGATTGGCGGGAATGGCTGATCCTCCCGGAGTGACTACACGCGGAAAATAATGCACCAGATTGGCACTAGAACTGCCGTTGTTAGAGAGCTTAAGCGTATAGGCCAGAATATTGCCACCGGTTTGCGGCCAAATATTAACATCCTCCAATGCGGCAGTGACTCCTTGGCCTAATTGAATCGGATTGATTTTGACGGTTGCTGTTGCTGCTGCTGGTGTTGTGCCTGCTGCTTCCGAAGAAGGAGCAGCTATCCCTCCGGCCACTTGACCGAGAACGATGGTGCTTAAGAGCAGAGCAACGTATGTATTTTTATGCTTTCTCACTTTCTTTCCCCTCCCAAGTCTATTAACTAGAATTATTATAGTTGTTGGCTGGAAGGTAAATGTAACCAAGTTGTAACTCTATGATGCGAATTTGTAACCTTTTTGTGCCAATGTTGCAAAAAAACAGCGCAACATGCGCTGTTTTCAGAACGGTGACCGTTAATAAACCCTAATCGTCTGCGGCATTAAGAGCCGAAAGTCCGGCGGTACTGGCTCGGAGGCATACCTTCTGCCAGTTTGAACATTTTAATGAAGTAGCTGGATTGATGAAACCCGGTCTGATCTGCAATCTGCGCCACAGACAAATCGGAAGAGACCAGCAGCAGCTTGGCCCTGGCCAGACGGCAGTCACTCAAATAACGGTTCGGTGTCTTCCCCATGATGGACCGGAAGAGCCGCAAAAAGTGATAGCTGCTGTAACCCGCAAGCCTTGACATGCTCTCCAGTGTCCAGGGGCGCTGGCAATCCTTATGAATCATGTCGGCTGTGCGCCTGATGGAATGTCGGATCTCCAGTGGCACCGATCCGTGAAGCGGCTCAGAATTTTGCAACAGTGTAACCAGAATTTCATAAAGTAAAGCCGAGAAACGAGGTTCACTCCGGGTTTCATGGACTGCGCTAAGCTCGAACAGCTCATCAAAGATAGACTCCAGCCCGGCATCCGGATCGAATGTAAAGAAATAACCGCGCGACTGATCTGCTTCCTCCAGTAGCGGCAAGGAAATGGCTGTATTGAAGTGAACCCAGCGCACCTCCCAGGGTCTGCGGGGATCAGAGCCATATTGTTGATATGCCCCTCTAGGGAACAGAAAGCCGCTTCCCCTTCCCATGGGAATCCGTTCTCCCTCCTGAAAAACATAACCTGTCCCCTCAAATACCAGATGGAGATTGTAGCTGTTCAGTACCCCCTCGCTTCTCCGCTCCGCATGCTGCGGAAAATGATTGTAATGCCCGAGAAACTCCGGATAGCATACGTAGTGGGCGTAAGCAGGGGCTGGCAAGACCCATTGCTTTTTCATTTCGTCCCCCCTCTATTCTAACTTGGAAAGCAAGCACGCAATATAGTCATATAATAGCAATATTATGTTATATCAGTTTTTATGTACCTGATAATACAATAGATTTGTAGAATGTTCAAAGCATATTTTTACACTTGGAGGAACCTATGAAGAAACCAGTTGCAGCAGATCGGTTCGAGCTGGGCGTATGCTATTACCCCGAGCATTGGCCGGAAGAGATGTGGGAAGATGATTACCGCCGGATGGTGGAAACAGGCTTCACGATTGTCCGTATGGGTGAATTCGCCTGGTCCATTTTTGAACCGGAAGAAGGCGTCTATCAGTTTGAACTGTTCGACCGCGCCATTGATCTGGCTTACCGCCATGGACTCAAGGTGGTGTTGGGTACACCGACGGCTACGCCTCCTGCCTGGCTTACCGAACGATACCCGGAAGTGCTTAATGTGACTTATGAAGGTGTTACTCTTCAGCATGGCATGCGCCGGCATTACAATTACAGCAGCCCCAAATACCGCGAGTTATGCGCCCGGATTGCCGCTCAGCTTGCAGCACATTATGGCAACCACCCGGGAGTAACCGGCTGGCAGATCGACAACGAGCTGAACTGCGAGATCAGTGAATTCTATTCCGAAAGTGACCACAAGTCTTTCCGGAAGTGGCTGCAAGATAAATACGGCTCCTTGGAGAAACTGAATGAGGCATGGGGTGCAGTCTTCTGGAATCAGAGCTACACTAACTGGTCTCAGGTCTTTTTACCGCGTCCTACCCCGGTCCCGAGACAGCCTAATCCGCATCAGGCACTGGACGAGAAGCGGTTTATCTCTGACAATACGATTTCCTTTGCCAAGAATCAGGCCGACATTATCCGTGCTGCGGCGCCGGATCAATGGGTTACGACAAACGGGTTATTCGGCCATTTGGACAGTCATCAAATGAGTGATGAGCTGCTGGACTTTTTCAGCTATGATTCATATCCCCAGTTCTCCAGCATTCATACTGATCCTGCTGAACGAAATCCGCTGGGTGACCGGAGCTGGAGCCTGTCCCTCAGTGTTGTGCGTTCCATCAGCCCCAACTTCTGCATCATGGAACAGCAATCCGGTCCAGGCGGCTGGGTGAACCGTATGGACATGCCCTCACCTAAACCCGGACAGATGCGGCTTTGGACTTACCAGTCCATCGCCCATGGCGCAGATATGGTGCTGTACTTCCGCTGGAGAACGGCAACCATGGGCAATGAGATCTATTGGCATGGCCTCAATGATTATCATAACCAGCCCAACCGGAGAGTCCGGGAAGCGGCGCGGATCGGCCAGGAGCTGGCGGCATCCGGCAAAGAGATCATCGGGACACGCGCTGAAGCCACAGTAGCTATTCTGCGGGATTATGACAATGAATGGGACGGTGAATATGATGTCTGGCACGGCCCTTTCATGTGGCAGAGCAACAAGGAATGGTTCAAAGCGCTGCAGCGGCAGCACATTCCAAGCGACATTGTCTACTTGGGCGGCGCTACAACCGTAGAGGAACTGGCCCGTTATCAAGTGCTGGTCTATCCGCATCCGGCCATCATGACAGATGAAACAGCGGCATTATTGGATGAATATGTGCAGCAAGGCGGGAAACTGATCTTCGGCTGTCGGACCGGCTACAAGGATAAGCGTGGACATTGCTATATGCGGCCTTTTCCCGGGGCGGCAAGACAGCTCTGCGGGATAACAGTGGAAGAATTCACTGTGGTTAAAGGTACACGGCGTCCCACCTTTATCAGTTGGACTGAAGCACCGGAAGCACTGACGGGAGCCGACGCTTTTAACGATATCCTTTACGTGGAAGAAGACAGCGTGGAAGTCATGGCGACCTACGCTTCCGATTATTATAAAGGAAAACCGGCCGTTACCCGAAATCTCCGCGGTAAAGGCGAGGTGTGGTATTACGGAGCTGTATTCAATGAAGAAGCTGCGACAAGAATCATTGGTGCTCTAAATCTACGTTCACCTGCTGAACATTGGCTGGAGCTGCCAAGTGAGGTGGAGCTGCAAATCCGTCAAGGCGAATCCGCCAGTCTCACCTTCCTGCTGAACTACAGCGAAGAGCCTGCAGTGATCTCACTCAAAGAACAGAGAACAGATTTGCTGACAGGAGAAAGCATTTCGGGAACCTACAGTATGGAAGGATTCGGTGTGCTGGTGCTCAAATAATAGGATAAATACAATTTGAAAGTCCCGCTGCAGAACTATCTGCAGCGGGACTTTTTGGTGAAGTTAGTGCACAGATTGCATTCCTTGAAGCAGATGGATGATCTCTCCATCATCACTTCTTCGCTGACTCTCTTGTTTCACAATGCCTCATACATAGCTCAGGCCGGTTCATTCTCGGGTTTTCCAGAAACAATACCCTTGCAAACCACGGTTAATTATTAGATATTAATATAATCTGATTTTATTTCATCTTGATGATTCCATTGATAAAAAGGAGGAGCAACCATGAAGCTGGAGCCTGTACAGGCGTCAGAAACACTTGACGCGCAGGGCAAGGAGGACAGCTTCCTGCAGGGAGTTAAGGATTGTATCCCCACTTTGCTAGGATATTTAAGTATCGGCTTTGCCGCCGGGGTTGTCGAGAAAACGGCCGGTCTTTCCATCGCTGAAATAGCTATGATTTCCATCATTCTCTACGCCGGCTCCGCCCAGTTCATTGCGGCGGGGATGATAGCCGCAGGAAGCACGGGGGCCAGCATCATCATTACGATCCTGCTTGTGAATCTGCGCCACCTGCTGTTAAGTGCCGCGTTGTCCCCTTACTTCCGCCACCTCACACCCATGAGAAACCTGCTGATAGGCGCACTCTTAACCGATGAAACCTTTGGTGTCGCTATTCAGGAGAGTGCGAGAAAAAAGCACATCAGCGAGAAATGGATGCATGGACTCAATATCACAGCCTACCTGAATTGGTTGTTCGCGAACCTCGCAGGTGCTGTTCTGGGACAGTGGATCTCAAGCCCGGAGCAGTGGGGACTGGATTTCGCGCTTCCGGCTATGTTCATCGGACTACTGGTGCTGACCATACTGAGCAGGAACAAATATGCACTGGATCTTATAGTTGGAGCTATTGCCGTAGTGGTTACGGTCGGTGTCTCCATCCTGTGGTCGCCTAATTTCGGCGTGATCGCTGCAGCTCTAATTGCACCTACGATAGGGATGGTGATGCAAAAATGGAAATAAGACTGGATATCTTCTTGATTATCTTCGGAGCCGCATTGGTTACGTTCATTCCGCGGGTACTTCCGATGATGCTGCTAAGCCGGATCACCATTCCCGAATGGGGGATGCGCTGGTTGAGTTATATACCCATTGCGATTATGTCGGCGCTCGTCGCCCAGGAGCTGTTCATTCAGGAAGGAAAATTCACTTCACTGTCATCCAATGTGGAACTGATCGCCGCCTTGCCCACCTTCTGGGTGGCCATAAAGACGCGCAGTTTGCTGGGAACCGTGCTTACCGGAGTTCTATCACTCATGCTTCTGCGCTTGTTAATGTAACTCCTCGTGATAGCTGTCATCAGGCAAGTTAGCTGTTTTTTCCCAGATTTTCCCTGTATAGCTGCCGATGTTCATGATCGCCTGCTGCGCTTCGGGCAGCAGTGCGGCCATGAATTGAAACACACTCCACATGTTCTCCCATACTTCCAGTGTAACCTCTACTCCATCAGCACGTGCGCGATCGGCCAAACGTTCCGCATCACTGAGCAGCACTTCTTGATCACCAACCTGAATATACAGATGGGGCAAACCGTGCAGATAGAGCCGTAACGGAGAGAGAATCGCAGGCTTCTCCCTGGCGGAACCGCCTAAGTAATCCTCCAGAATTCTCTGATTACCCTCACGGCTCCCCGTTGGATCTGAATCAGCCATGCTATCATAAGAATATCCGTCCAAATGTACGAGATCACTATGCGGCGAGAGCAGAAACGCCCCTGCAGGCATCTTCTCCCCAGCATCCCGCACACTGATCATTGTCATCAAGGCCAGAGTGGCCCCTACCGAATCGCCGCCAAGGATAATGTCATCCGGCGAATATCCCTCCGCCAGCATCCAGCGGTATGCATTAAGGCTATCTTCATTTGCGGCCGGATAACGATGCTCCGGGGCAAGCCTATATTCCACTGTAAGTACAGGAACACTGCAGGCTGAAGACAGTCTTGCCGCCAGATCACGATAGATCTCACAGTTCCCGGAGATAAACCCTCCCCCGTGAAAATATAGGATTGCTCGATTTCTTCCTTCCGCGTTAATACAAGGAGCGATGACCCATTCACCAGTCAACTGCTGGGTCGTTACCGGCTTCACCTGTACATCACCCGGAAGTGCCGGCAATTGCTTGGCGGCTTCCGCCATTTCAGAACGAATTTGCTCTGCCGGCTTTCCCAAATTGCTGCCTGTTTGTTTTAAGAAGCTTTTCATAGCTTGAAGCTGTTCGATCGGTGTCTGCATCCTGTTCATTCCTCCTACAAGGTTTTGTCTGGATTGTAAACCCTGTAGTATGGTACGCAGTCAAGAGGCAATCTGTATTCCGGGTTCTTTATGGCTCCATCTTAAGAATATGCAATGTCTCCTGTACCCCCGGATGTCTCTCGGCGGATTCGAGGTTGCTCTTCAGATCGCCCAGCAGCGCCTTCGTCTTCTCCCGCTTTGATATTTCGAGGTCAATGCTGATTACTTTCCGTTCAATAACTGCGATAAAATCAGCGATCCCGATACTTCCGTCTGCCGACCTCACCAGTGCCTTCTTGATCTCCCTCAGCGTAAACCCGCAAGACTTGGCATTCTGGATAAAGACGATTCGGTTCAATGTCTCTTGTGTATATTGCCGGTAACCGGATGCCGTCCGCTGTGGTGCCGGAAGCAGCCCGTGCTTCTCATAATATCTAAGCGTTTCTATATTCACATTAGCCTCTTTTGCCAGCTCCCCGCGCAAATACCGGGCCATCCTCTCCACTCCTCTTCGTATCCAACTATATAGATTGAACTTATAATTCTTCTATTTTGGGATTGTCCGTGACTACAGTGAATGTTTGGACTTCCGGCCGCTGTTAGGTTTGGATTTCCTGAAATAACCGCGAATCGCGGTAGAAATCCAAACCTTGCTCATGCTTCCGAAGCGAGCTTTCCTACGGAAAGCTTTCAGGCGGACGCTGTCGCTCCTGCAGTTCCAAAATTCCCCTCCGCCACTTTTTCCTACATGTAATTCTTAAGTTCAATCTATATATGAGAATTATTTCAGCCGGTCCTTCAAAGCAGAAACTTCTGCTGCCTGCGGCTCCTCCTCTCCGTATCTCGCCTGATTGTAAAGCCTAAGCAAACCTTCAGGAACTGCCGGGGTATTGCTGTCTCCATTACGGCGGCGGTTCTTCCCGCCAGTCCATTCCTCCACATCTGCTCCCGTCTCTTGTGGAGTAAGAAATCCTTTCACTTCATATCCTTCGTTCCGATTGCTGTTAAGCCAATGGCGATACATCCAGCGTACCCGCTCACAGCCTCCATCCATTCCTTCCCAGCGGTCACTGTGCCTACGCAGCTTCAACCGGCTGCTCCAGTAGTCCCGAATGCCTTGCACAGTCTTTCCCCAGGCGAAGATGCTCTCTTCTTCATCCTGAAAGGCATTATGCTCCTGCGGCGTTTCTCTCCGCAGCATGGACAGCAGAGCATCCAGCGCTCTGCGCAGCACTCCGCCTGTATTTCTGTAAAGCCAACGCAAGACATAATAAAGCAAAACTAGAATTGCCGCCGCTCCAATGGCATAAAACAAGACTTCGAAGATCATTGCCAGCAAACCCGGTTCATGAGTCTCGGCCGAAGGCAGCTCTAGTGGCTGCGCCGGAGGAGCAGCTTCAGGCGGAATCGGCTCCTCTGTTCCGTTGAACAACGCGATGATCCAGTTCAAAAACATCCGGACTGTATTCCACAGAAGCATGCCTACAGCTTTGCCCCCGCCTGCCGCAAGCAAGCCGGCCACGACAATAAACAGCAGGACAAACATCCGGTTATGCCGTCTTATCCCTGCCGGCAGGCGCGCGGATTCACCGGCAAAAGAGCTGTAGCGAAGAAAGCTGGTATTCGTATCCAACAGTACTAATACCAGACACAGACTTCCACACCAGGTTAACAAGGACAGGTTGGACTCAAGTGCAGGAATCCGGGTATTGATGATTGTAGCTGTAAAATAAACGGCAATTCCGGCAATGTACATTCCATTCCGGTTATTCCGGGAAGCGGCAGTCATCCCCAGATAAGCAAACAACATGCTGCAAGCGATAAAAGGAAGTGCAAAAATGGACAACTCACCGAATAAAAAGCCTGACGCCACCCCCAGGAGCAGAGCGGAAAGCAGCTGCTTCCACTTCCGGTTGCATAAATGCCGCAACAGCACCCCGGCCAGCGCTAGGAGAGGCAGAATGTACATCCATGGCAAGACAGCCTGCCCGGACTGCTGGTAGCTTTGAAGCAGAACCCATACCGGAAGAAATAGAAGCCATTCTATGAGACAGGCCAACCATAAAGTCAAAGACGCTTTCATTCGGGGACCTCTAGCAGTGTTCATGCAGACTCTCTCCCCTCATCCGGAATGTCGAGCCATTCCACGCCATTTCCCAGCAGTCTTAACTGCTCAGCTGCCAGCTCAAGCTCTGGGCCTCGGTGACAGGTAATAATTAGATAATCATTATCTTTATGCCCTTCTTCAGCTACTAACTCCAATAGTCTTGACATGGGCAGCGTCCTGTCCAGGTTCAGCCGGGCCAAGAGTCCCAGTACATCCTCCAGTTGACCCATCGGGTTTGCAGTCACCGGTTCCCGCTCACCTCCACCGTCCATTCTCCCGTTGCTAAGCAGCCCGGTGTCGATCCCGTGCCCTACTGCATATTCTGCTATCGTCGCTGCATAACGGATACCCAGCTCAATCCGTTCCTTATCTGTAACGGTTCTCCACATGGAGTCACTGATCTCAACATTCAGACAGAGGAACAGCCGCGAATCGGCGGTGTAATCTTTTTGATGCACCTGCATATGCCCGGTTCTGGCCGTTGCCTTCCAGTTAATAGATGCAAGCGAATCCCCTGGACTGTACTCTCGGGTTCCGGCCGTCAGAAAAGGATCTTCAATAATCCATCTTTTGACCGGCAGTTCTCCCAGCCAGCTGTGTATCGGCAGCGGTAGCTCATAAAGGTCTATAATCTCCGGATAAACCAGCAGTTCCAATTGCAAGGAGAACGCTTTGCTGTTCCGGCTCATGCCAAAGAGGTCTCCGGTGGTCATCGTGACGCTTTCCAGCTTGAACAAGCCTCTTTGCTGACAACGGACCTGGTGGCGACGTTTAATATGACGGTAAGACCTCAGAAAAAACATACTTACGTGGTTCTGATAAATCTCCCCGCTGCTGACACCGAGATTCTCCTGGCTGCCGAACTCCAGACCCCGGGCTATGCTGGACTCCAGCCGCAGCCAGGGCAATGGGAGCAGCTTATTGTTGGCTATCTCCTCAACCATCTCCACCTGCTCTCCTTCATAAGCGGTTTTGGCCGAGAAATAGCGGGTGTAGCTGACTTTCTTCAGCGAATGTCGCTGATAGACAGCAGAAATCAACAGCAGCATCAGGAGCGTGCTGAGGATGAACCAGGGCAGTGCCATCTCTTACTCCACCCTTCCGCCGCTTGTAGCCGGGAGCGGTTCTGCCGGCACCTCCACTTCGCGCAGCTTCTGGAGAACCAGCTCTACGGCTTGCCCCTCCCGGGATCCCGGGCCGCGCTGCAGCACCAGCCGGTGGGCAAGGACGGGAACTGCCACTGCCTTGATATCATCCGGAATCACATAATTCCTGCCTTGAATCAATGCGTACCCTTGGGAAGCACGCAGCAAGGCGAAGCCTGCCCGCGGACTGGCTCCCAGCTTGACCCCCGGTGCAGTGCGGGTCGCTTCGACGATCCGGATCATATAGGCCAGCAAATCGTCGCTGACATTCACTGCAGCCGTAAGCTGCTGAATCTCTTGAATCTGCCAGGCGGTTGCTACCGCAGTCGTCTGTTCAAGCGGATTGTTCTGGCGGAACCGCTGTAGAATATGAACCCCTTGCTCAAAGGTTGGATAGCCGGTCCTAATCCGCATCAGAAATCGGTCAAGCTGGGCTTCAGGCAGCGGGAAAGTCCCCTGACTGTCAACCGGATTCTGTGTTGCAATGACGAGGAACGGCGCTTCCAGCTCATGGGTCACACCATCGATCGTAATCTGCCGCTCCTCCATGCATTCCAGCAGGCTGGACTGGGTCCGCGGTGTTGCCCGGTTGATCTCATCGGCCAAGAGAATGCTGGCGAATACCGGGCCCGGACGGAATTGAAACTCACCGGTCTTCTGATTATAGTAATTGATTCCGCTTAAGTCAGAGGGCAATAAGTCCGGAGTGAACTGAATCCGCTTGAACGTGCAGTCCAGCGAGCGGGCCAGTGTTTTGGCGAGCAGAGTTTTACCTGTGCCGGGAACATCCTCCAGCAGCACATGTCCATTGGCGAGCAGGGCTGTCAGCAGAAGATTCACACCTTCCTCTTTGCCGACAATAACTTTAGCCAGATTGACTCTTATCGATTCTATTAATTGAGTTGCTTCTTGAAGATTCATAAATCAGGCACCATCCCATCGCTTTAGTGGTATGTATTAATTCCTAATCATACCAGAAAGCGCCTCCAATTTATAATAGATAAGTCGCCTGCGGCTATTTGGACGCCGTACTTATCTTGGAGCGGATGAAAGCAACAATGAAGTAATACACGGGGATGCACTCCACAATCAGCCAAATAATCACAGTGCCAAAGGCATTATAATTCTTGTTGTATTGAGTGAGATTGAGCGAATACAGATAGGCAATTGTAATCGAACCAATCGTCAGGAATGGGATCATCACTTTTTTTGCCTTCTGCTTGGTTAAGTACAAAGCACATTTGTGCGCTACATAAATCAAAAAAGAGCTGTGAATAAACATGGAAGCAGACCATAATCCGATGAGAATCGGGTCCGAATTACCCAGCAGATCATCATGTGAAGAACTCTGGATCAATTGCAAATAAGGAAACTGCAGTTCCTTGCCGAAATGTGGGCCAAAATTCAAGATGGTTATCAGCCATGCAGCCAGTACGGTCAGCATTACGCTAATCCCCGCAACAATCAGCCGTTTCTGCATTTTGTTGTCGATTTTGAGATCCGGGGCAACGAACAAAAACACCGTCCATCCCCCAAACCAGGACATTGTCGTGATTGAATCCTTAAAAGCAATCCCGGGATCATGGTAATGGAGCAGGGCAGGAAGCATCGAGTAGTCGGCATTTGGGATAAATAAATAATAACTGAGCGCAGTGGAGAAGAGAAAAACCAGAAATAACCCGTCAGTCATATAGACCATCGTCGAAAAGCCCAAGTGAGCCGTATACATAATCACCAGCCCAATAACAATCTGAACAAACAGCGGTGGCGTCTCGCGCAAATAATTAGCACCAAAAAACAATACAAAATTCTCAATATCAAAGGAGACAAAATAAACACACCAGATCAGCAGAAGAAAAACCATTGCCCCATGCAGCCACTTCCCCATAATCTCCTTGCCAAAATCGACCCACGCCTCTCCAGGCTTTATCTTGCCCACCTGAATAGTAAAAAAAAGCGGAATCATCCCCATTGCACAGCCTGCAATGATCGCAATCCAGCCCTGATAGCCTGAAGTTGAGAGTAAACCGGGGATCAGAAACATGGAGCTCTGTGAAGCGAGGTAGACAACGGTGAAGCGGAACATCTGCCATTTGGTTGTAGTCATAACGTCTCCTTGAATATTCATTTATCTCTCCGAACCAAAATCCTCTATAGTGAAGTCAGCCGTTACTTTGATCTCGGCATGCTTGGCGTAATAATCAGTCCAGCGTTCACGGAGCTTATTCCACGCCTTCGGATAATTCCATTCCACCAGCATTCCAAGCTGCAGAACGTCAACCTGCGCGTCTTGCACAGTCCGGAGCGAGTCCGAAATTTCTTTTACAACCTGCTCCTGAAGCCTTCTCTTTATTAAAGGACTAAGATTGCTAGCACTGCGGCCTTCTGAATCTTTAAAAAAGGTAATACTTGCGCTCCCTTTCACTTTTATATGAAAGACAGGACCTTCGCTTGTCATTTTTACAGAGCTTGAGGCGGAGTTTCTTTGGAATATAGCGCTGGCAGTGCCCTTACCTTCTTCATCCCAGGTTATCGTATATTCAGGCAGCTTCAATCTTCCGGCCAGATGTCCCGCCCCCCATGCCAAAGCCCTGCTCTGCTTTACATCCAGAATGCCCTTCATCTTAGCATCATGGAACAGCATTACCCCTTGTACACCTACCCAATACTCCGTTTTTCCTTGCTCGCTCGTTTCGTCTTTCTTACCGAATGAAAGATAGTTCATCGCATACCCCATATTTGAAACTTCCGCTAATATACAATCCATAACGCTTGTATTGAACATGATATTCTCATTTGCGATATTCATCAGCACTTGGTCGGGAAGCTGTTCGAACACAGGAGATAACTTAAAAATATCTTTGGCCTTCCCGGGGGCAGCCATGATATATGTGCCGAGGGGAAATTCAGGTTTTCTTTCGAACCATTCCAGCACCTCCCCGATTCCCTGCCGGGCATATTCCTTGCCCAACACGACAATTTTGATGTGAGAGATCTCAATACGGCGTGAAAGATCCTTTTGAATCATGATGGCCGCATCCTGGAGGGTACGCGCTGTCTTTGAAACCATAGTGTAGGCTTTGCCGTCTCCGGTTCCGCTCCCTGTTTGCGTACCTGACATCAGCCTATTGGGTAGAGGTGAGCTGATGGATACCTCAACCGTTCCGGGTTCTTTGCCAACATCAATGTATAATCCATAAACAAAAGTCAATTCATCCAGTTCCACCTTGGACCAGCAGCCGGTCAGATTCAGCAGCATCATGATAATGACTGCCAGCTTTAAAAGTTTCATTGTTGCTTCTGTCTCCTTTTATTCTTCCTGTCCGTAAAGGATGTGCTGCGTTTGGTCATGAACGGGGAGGGGAATCGAAGCACTGTATCTTTCCAATCTTGTAATACAAGCGGAGCGACCGGCTGCAAATAAGGAGTTCCGAAGGATTTGAGATTGGCCAAATGACCGTAAATCACAAAGGTGGCCGCAAATACGCCCAATAACCCCATGGTCCCACCCAGGATCAAAAGTACAAAACGCAGTAATCTGAAAGTCAAACCCAGCTCCAAATGGGGAATGATATAGGAGGCGATACCGGTGATGGAAACGACAATAACCATCGGCGCAGAAACAATACCCGCTTGAACCGCAGCCTGCCCGATTACGATACCGCCAATGATGGATACCGTCTGCCCTACGGGCTTAGGAATCCGGGTTCCTGCTTCTCTGAGTGCTTCAAAGGTCAGCTCCATGATCAGAGCTTCGGTCAGGGCAGAGAAAGGAATGTTTTCTCTTGCAGCGGCAATGGTAATCAAAAGTTCGGAAGGAATGATCTGCGAATGAAAGGTTGTAATCGCAACATACAACGCAGGCAGCAGCATCGAAATAATTGAAAAAAAGAAGCGGACCAGCCGGATCCAGCTGCCGGCATAAGAGCTTTGATAATAATCTTCCGAGGACTGCAGCAATGAGAATAGAGTTACAGGTGTCAGCAGGGCAGATGGAGTGCCATCCTGCAGCATTCCTATCCGCCCTTCCATTAAAGAGGCCGCCACAGAATCTGGACGTTCCGTATACTGGAACACCGGAAAAGGTGAGAAATGTCCCTGCTTCATCTGCTCTGCCAAATAACTGATGCCAAGCATACCGTCGATAGACAGGTTGCGTAATGTATCTTCAATTGAAGCCAGAATCTCAGGCTTGTACAGCCCTTCAATATACACCAGATATACATCAGTTTTTGTATATTTGCCGACAGAGAAATGCTTGGTCTTCAAATCGGCATGTTTTATCTTGTGGCGCAGCAAGGATAAATTGGTATCGATATCTTCGATGAAAGCCTCCTGGGGGCCGATGACAACCAGCTCATTCTGTGATTCCGATACTGCACGTTTCTGATAATGGGCGATCTCGAAATAATATAAATAGGGCAGCCCTTCGATGCAGAGTACCGGATTGCCGCTGACTATCAGCTCTACCGCTCTATCGGGGTCAAATGCCTTAATATAAGGAATGGCAAAAGCTGATCCCCGGTCGAGCCGTTCCAGAAAACGCGGCCAATCCGGCTCGGAATTCGCTTCGGATTTGAGCGGTGATGACACAAACTCCTGCAGGCTGAGTGTATCTACAATGGAAGGAATGTAGACCAGCATGCAGGCATGACCATATACGATAATAGACTGGTAAACGGCATCGCTGCTTCCTGTAAGCTGCTCTTTAATATTATCCAGCATGCTGGCTGTCATCTCGCTTCACCTCCTCTGATCTTTAGAGAATCTTACTTAGTTTTCCAATAGTTGATGAAGTTATGCATCTATTCCCTGTCCGCTCGCAGCACAAAGAGCCTGCTCACCAGCAGGCCCTTAGGGTTAATTCATCATGAGTAAAGATTCAGTTCAATCCGCCGATTACCGGATGCGGGATATACGGTTCTTCCAGTCTGCGGACTTCTTCCGGGTTCAGACGAAGGGACACCGCTGCTGCTGCATCCTCCAGATGCGCCATCTTGGTCGCTCCGACAATCGGAGCGGCCACAGGATTCTTCTGAAGCACCCAAGCCAAGGCCACCTGAGCACGCGGGACAGCCCGTTCCTCGGCGATTTCCTTCACCCGAAGTGCAACAATCCGGTCGGCCTCTTCCATTTGTGAATAAAGCTGCTTGGCGAATTCGTCGCGCTCGGAACGGGGGCTCGCTTCTTCC
Source organism: Paenibacillus sp. IHBB 3054 (assembly GCF_051594305.1). Lineage (NCBI taxonomy): Bacteria > Bacillati > Bacillota > Bacilli > Caryophanales > Paenibacillaceae > Paenibacillus > Paenibacillus sp. IHBB 3054. Next base: position 14,670 of record NZ_JBOFBG010000018.1, read on the forward strand.
CAGTCCCTTGTAAGGCGGCCGCGAGCCAATGGACTCCAGGGAATCACGCCGATGCCTTCCGCTTCACAAAGCGGCAGCATTTCCCGTTCCTCCTCACGGTACAGCAAATTCACATAATTCTGCATGCTGACAAAACGGGTCCAGCCATGCTGTTCTGCAACGTGCAGCGCCTTGAGAAACTGCCAGGCATACATGGAGGAAGCTCCGATATAACGGGCTTTCCCCGCCTTCACAACATCATGCAGGGCCTCCATCGTCTCTTCGATAGGCGTCTGGTTATCCCAGCGGTGGATTTGATACAAGTCCACATAATCCGTTCCCAGCCGCTTAAGACTGTGGTCAATTTCACTCAGTATCGCTTTGCGTGACAATCCGCCGCCATTGGGTCCCGGCCGCATTCTGCCATGCACCTTGGTGGCAATGACCACTTCATCGCGGGAGGCAAAATCCTTCAGCGCCCGCCCAAGTATCTCCTCACTGGTTCCGTCCGAATATACATTGGCTGTATCAAAGAAATTAATGCCCAGCTCCAGCGCCTTTTGGATAAACGGACGACTCTCCTGCTCATTCAGTGTCCAGCCATGCGACCCGCGTTCAGGAATGCCATAACTCATGCAGCCGAGGCAAATCCGCGAGACATCCAGACCGGTAGATCCCAGTTTCACATATTCCAAGATCAACAACTTCCTCTCTATACCAAATGTAATAATAGCCATTCCACTATAGTATAGCGCCGTTAATCGAGAAATAAAAACGCTCTTCCACCTAGTCCGGTTAATATATTGTCTGTAACCAGTTGGATTTCGTCCAGTTCAGTTTACCCGCTCCCGAGCCATTGGAAGCCGTTAGTCTGGCAGCTAGCGTGGAGGGGTCATCCACCGGATAGCTGTAAGGCAAAGCCGAAATCCCAGACCAGGAGAATGGAATAATAGCTGCCGGTACCGGGGCAAGCGAACTTCCGGAGGTGTCACTGTCCCCTCTGAATGACACGCCATTCAAAGAGTACATCGTGTCGAGCGCCTTGATTTTTCCGGTGTAGCTGGAATCTGCGGGATCTGTCTGATTATTGCGCAGCGGATACAAGATATCAACGAAGTTGGATTTCTCTACTAATACCGCCCCGCCTTCCGTAGAAATGGACCCGTTGCTGGTCACACCGAAGTGGTAGCCCTTGCCGGCAATCGCCGTTTCCATCGCTGTTGTGATTCTTGATTTTGCTGCCCAAGCAGCAGAATTATTCGCCAGAATGTTATAGACATGGGCGTTGCCTCCCCGCAGACGCGGCAAGCGGTCCTGAATGTCGAGATAATAATTATGGTGCAGGGTAATGCTTAAATTGGAATTTCCCGAATCAAAAGATGTGGCACCCACCAAATGTCCCTTTTTCTGCGAGCTTGCAACTGCAATGATATCTTCCTTGCTTAAACCGATGGCGCTGCTGCGCAGATAGGCATACATCGGATAAGCAGTGCTGTTGGCCTCCAGCGCGTTGATCTGCCGGGTCACCCAACTGTTTGGACTCCGGTCATCGCCCTTGAAGGTTGACCAGGAGATGGTCACCCCGGAAGTGCCCTTCTTCGAATCAACCAATCCGTCATAGGACTTGTTAAAGGTACAGTGGTCAATCCATACGTTGGTGTCCTCTTCAAGCGTGATATAATCCCAGTCGTTTTTGTCGAAATCCCCCTTGCTGGCCTCATCCCATTCCCATAATTCGTCGAATTCGAGATTGCGGATGATCAGGTTGGAGCTGCGTTTAATTGTAAATGCCGCATGCTTAATCTTAGCCCCGTTAGCCGAGAAGATCGTCAGACCGTCAAAGCCGTCAAGAGTAACTTTGCTTACTCCTGTCTGCAGAAGTACCGGGTGAGTCAGCGGAGAATTATGGGCCGCAAACGGTGAGGTTTGAGCAGCGGAAGGGATCTCGTTCCAGCCTAGATTCAGGTCATTCATAATCTCAATGACCTTTACACCGGACCCTTTCTTGAGGGCAGCTGCCAGATCAGTCGCAGTGTACACCTTTTTGTAAAGGGCGGCATTCGATTCATTCACAATGCCTCCACCGGAGTTGCCTGCGGAGAAGCCAGTCAAATTATATGCATCGAATGCGTCTGTTGGTGCTGATGGTGTTGCAGTAGGAGTTACGGTAGCAGTCGGAATAGATGTCGGTGTTGCCGTAGGCGTAGCTGTTGCTGCCGGTGTTTGTGCGGGTGTTGCCGACGGAGCAGCCGTCGCAGTTGCCGTAGGTGCTGCGGTTGCCGTAGGCGTGCCGGAAAGATCGGATACGATAATGTTATCGAACTTGGCCGCTGTTTTGAAGGCTACCAGCCCGATGGCTCCACTGGTCAGGCTGCTGTCGGTTGCTGTAAGCTGGAGAGTACCATTTACGTACATTTTCAGGGTGCTTCCGTTCAGTTCAAGCTTTACGGTATACCATGTACCCGTTGACAGTGGAACATCCGTTTTGGCCGCCAGGGTCGTTGACGAGCCGCTGAGTTTCTTGCGGATTTCCAAAGTACCGCCATTGCTGTTTGACAAGGAAGCTGCGTAATAATTGTTTCCGTCGCCATACCGGCCGCAGATAAGGGTTCTGTTGCTGCCGTTGAAATTGTCAATTTTGACCTCGGACTGCACGCTGTAATTGGTCCAGCCGCTGTTGCCGGCAGAAGTGCGGCCTTCCGAGGAGCTGGATTGATAGTAGACGGAGGAACTTCCATCCTGAACGACAGACCAGGTTCCTGTTGTGCTGGTCCAGTTGTTAGCGCCTTCATTTTCAAAATCATAGCTGACTAAAGAAGCTGCGCTGGTCGGGACAATAAATATCAGTGCAAGAATTACAGCGAATCCAATTCCGCTCAGCAGCCTTAATCTCATTTGTTTGGAAGCCATTTTTCTCCTCCTCAAAGTTTGTATAGCATCCATCTCCTTGTTATAACGATTACTGGAGCGTAGCTCCGATATTCGTGCCGCTTGGTGTGCCCGAGCCAATGAGGTCACTGCCGCTGGCGAGTTTCAGGAAGTTGCCGAGTGTGAAGGAACCATCCTCATTTCTGACGACTGAAGGGGTCAAGCTGGCGAAATCGGCACTGCTCGCGACCAGGCCCTTGGCATTCGTGCTGGCATTGCTCTTCCACCAGACATTGGTGCTGAGAACATCCGTACCGCTGGTTTTGTCACTGGATCCGCCGGCAAAGCTCAAATTATTGGTGAACTGATGTGTCCCTGTGTCAAAAGCAAAATTGCTTTGCCCATTGCTCCACGAGGTATTGCCTGTAAGTTGAATGGAGCCCGGATTGCTATTGTAGGTGAAACCATGTTTTTTATTCTGGAAGGCGATGCTGTTCTGCACAATATGATTCACAGAAATTTTCTCCCCGCCCAGCTTGAATCCGTTGCCGTCACTGTTTGTCGTGCTGCTTCCATCCGAGGTTTGGCCATTTTTGTAGGCGATGCTGTTCTTGATCGTAACCACACCAATCGGGCCTGTTTCCGATTTGGTATATAAATCCCAGCCGTCATCTGTATTCCATGCAGCAATACACTTGTCAAAGACGTTGCCCGGTCCAATCGTCAGCTTGGCGGCAAAACCATCAGCATCCTCCCCATTGTCCGGGTCGAAATTGTCGTGGGAGTATACGCCAATGATCTGGTTATAGCTGGGCCAGTCGCTCATATTGGAGAGTGAGGAGGAATAGCGGCTGATCTGCAGCCCTGAATCCCGGTTATGGTGCGTTTCTACATTCTCAATGATATTGTAATTGCCGCCAATGAAGATCCCGTTATCTCCGGCACCTTTGATCTCAAGCCCCTTTACCTTCCAGTAATGGCCATAAATCTGCAGTCCGCGTTCAGTAGACCCAAAGGATTCGGCGAAGAAATCAAGCACCGGTTTTTCGTTTCCGTAAGCCACAATATTTTTGCGCAAACTGGTGCTTCCACTGTTCTCCCGTTCAATTGTTACTGGAGCGGAAAAAGTATAGGTTCCCCCGCGCAGATAGATAGTCTCTCCCGGGGCTACTCTGGTAATAGCTGATTCCAGGGTCGTAGGACTGCCGATGGTTCCGGCATTTCCGGCCGCTCCATTCGGTGAGACATAAAGTGAGCCTGTTGCCGGAGGGGGTGTCGTTGTCGGTGCCACGGTTGGTGTTGGTGTAACGGTTGCTGTTGCTGTGGGTACAGCTGTCGGAGTAGCCGATGGTGCTGGAGTTGAACTGGCCGTAGCCGTCGGTGCCACGGTTGCAGTTGCGGTAGGTGAAGGAGTTGGAGTCGTGGAATCCGCACTAGAAACAACTACATTGTCAAACTTGGCTGCTGTCTTATAAGCGACCAATCCGATAGCGCCGGAAGTCAAATTGTTATCGTGTGCATTCAATTGCAAGACATTATTCACATAAAAGTTGATCGTGCTTCCGCTCAGCTCTAGCTTAACCGTGTACACTGTACCTGCAGTGACAGGGAAGTCTGTTTTAGTGGCAAGTGTAGTGCTGGAGCCGCCGACCTTTTTCCGGATTTCCAGCGTACCCCCATTGCTGTTGGATAGCGAAGCCGCATAATAATTATTACCATCTGTATAACGGCCGCAGAGATAAGTGCGGTTTGTGCCGTTAAAGTTGTCAATTTTCACATCTGCCTGCACGCTGTAGTCAGTCCAGCTACTGTTGCCCGCCGAGGAGCGCCCTTCCGTATTGCCCGATTGATAATAGACATGAGAGCTACCGTCCTGCACCACTGTCCATGAGCCTGACGTATGGGTCCAACTGCTGGCGTTACCGGATTCAAAATCATCACTGAAAATGCTTGCCGCTTGAACGGACGGAATACTTCCACCCACCCCTGAGAGAGCCAGCATAGCCGAAAGCGCAATCATTGCAGAGAATGCAAATTGTTTTTTTATTTTCACGTTAACATTTACCTCCAATAGATTATATTCTTTCAGTACCTGTTGCGGTATTTACGAATTCTTCCCTGTTTCTGCTTCTTCAAATCAGCACAGTAACTATCCCGGCATCGCATCCCTCACTTTACTTTAAACTTAAGACTGCCGAAAAATCAAAAGCCTGCTCTTTTGCAGTGGTCAGCCTAATCTCAATCATAAGTATTTATTGAGAATTGTACAGTCATTTTCACCCCTCATTATTACAGTTATGTGAAATATTGAACACCGGGATAATCACCCTCGGTGTACATTGCTGAGCATATGAAAAGCCAACAAAAAACATTCGTTTTTGTTGGCCTGCTCGTCTTGTAGGGCTATATGGACTTAAACTATTCAGCTTTGAATATAGGGTTTCAAGCTTTGCAGCAGTGTCTGCAGCTTGCCGGAGCACTCTTCGTACATCTGTTTGGCTTCCTTATTGTTGGTGGAAAGGCTGAACAGTTCCAGATCGGCTTCACATTTTTTCAGCAGTGCGTATAGCTGGGGTTTATCCTGCGGCTTTGGCACCTGCACCTTGTCCGCATATAGATCCACGGTAAGTTCGCCATAGGAATCCACCTGGCCGAGGTATACATTTTCAGCGGTTAAACCCTGCTTTTCAAGCTGTCCCTGCAGCCAGCCACGGGACAGATTCAGTGTGTCCAAAGGTTCATCCAAGATCTTGCCGTCCATAATGACGGCTTGTGGTTCCTTCTCAGGAGCCACTTTAATGCCCATATCTTTTGGTGTCAGCGCCTGATTCTCCCGGGTAAGCAGGACGTTAATCGCTCCATCCGATTCCATGATTGCAAATTCAACATCTGCCAATTTGAAGACATCCTTCTTCCGCAGCTCCTCCAGCAATTCGTCAGTTGTTAAACGCTCTTTTTTCATATTATCTTCCAGAATTTTACCGTCTTTGATCAGCACGGTTGACTTGAAGTCAATGAAATCCCTGGCCTTCTTGCTCTTGATTTGCAGATACTCGATACCAAGGGAGAACGCCACCCAGACGATCAGCGCAATTAATCCCAAATGCCATGTTTTATCCGTATCCAGGGATATGTAAGCCGCCAAGCTACCAACTGTAATTCCAGTGATATATTCGAAAAAAGACAGCTGCGAAACTTGTCTCTTCCCCAGCAGCTTTGTCAAAAAGAAGAGCACAACCACCGCGAAAATTGTCCGCCAAATCACCTCAAGCCATTCCGGCATGATTACTACCTCCTAAGTTTAGAATCACCGCATGCCAACATGCCTATTATTTGTCAAAGGGAGCAGACCTAACCAAGAAATAATTACTTGTTTAATCCAGAAGACCAATGCTTAGCATTGGAATGTAATTCCTGTATTTCTGCATCTTCACCTGTAGATACTATGACTCGATCAGTTTGCTAACTTTCTAGAAGGAGGAAATATCTAATGACTGTATCTTCACAAGTAAAGACTTGCCTGTCATCGCTGAAAAGCGCGCAAGCGAGTCTGGAGCAATTCGCGATGGAGACTCAAAACCAGCAGGCCAAAACCTTATTCACAAGCGCAGCGGAACAGACGCAGCAAATTGTGCAGCAGGTTGAAGGCCGTGTAACCGAACTCGAACAAGAGGAGCCACAGTACAAAGGCTTCTAGGATGTAATCTTTACTCATAAACAAAAAGCAGCCGTATCCGCAGACATGTCTGGGATACGGCTGCTTTATTTACGTGAACACTCGTGCGACAACAGCAGGCGTATTCAGGTGCGCCTACCTTAACCATCTGCTTCTATCCAAGCTGCATGTGCTTCGCAGAAAGGTTTATGACCTCAGCAATTTCAAGCTTGCGGCCCGTCTTGGCACTCTCAAGGGCACCGAATACCATCGCCATACTGTAGCGGTTATCCCTGCAGTCTGTTTCAGCAGGACGCTGCACGGAGAGCGAAAGGAACATCTCTTCCAGACAGCCATGATGGAAGGTCTCATCCATCGAAACAGCCTGTGCTTCTACCTGCTCATAGTCACGGATGAACTTGCCGGACTGGTCACCACCTGCGATTACTTCAGCATAAGGCATGCCTACACCATCCCAGAGAATAACCCCTTTCTCTCCCTGAATCCGCCACGACGCTTCCCAAGAGGTAGGTGCACCTTCCGCACACCAGGACCCTTGGTAGCAAAATACAGAGCCATCCGACATTTCGAAGATGCAAATAGCGGCAGCTTGGCCTTCATACCAGGAGCCGGGTGGATTAAATTCCTGGCAGTACACTGTAACCGGATCAGCTCCGCTGATAAACCGGGCCTGATCGAAGGTATGGATGGCCATGTCCAGCAGGAGCGGACTGCTCATCACCTCGCGGAAACCGCCAAAATGGGGGGCGAGGAAGAAACTCGCTCCGATATAACCTGTCCGGCCGACCGTACCTGCATCGACTAGCCCGCGCAGCGAGCGGATGCGCGTATCGTACCTGCGGTTCTGCATGACAGCATGTGTTCGTCCGGTGCGTTCCGACAACGCAACAATGTCATTGCACTCCTCCATCGTTTCAGCCAAGGGCTTCTCGCTGAACACATCACATTCCAGTTCAAGTGATGTACTGGCGATAGAATAATGACTGGACGGAACCGTGACGTCAAACACAAGGTTGGCACCCGTTTCTATAATTGCCTGCCGTATCTCCGTAAAGGCCGGAGTGGAAAGCCCATATTTCCCGGCCATAGCCTGTGCCGACTCCAGCTTGATATCTACAAGGGCAACGATTTCGACCTCCGGGTGTTTCAACGCATAGCTGATCCATTCATTGGCCATTCCTCCGCAACCGGCAATCGCAACACGGTATTTTGCTGTCATTGGTAGTTCCCCGCTTTCTGTATTAGACCGGATTGGGTATAAAGCTGCCGCCGCGGCAGTGTTTCAAATAGTTCAGGGCATGAACTTGTCCGGTCATCTCCAGCTCATCACGATATACCGGGTCATGCCAGCCTTCAATGTCGATGGTACCTTTGTAACCGGCTTGGCGCAAAACCGTGATCACATCAGCCCAGTTCGTGTCTCCAAAACCCGGGGTCCGGTGCCATACATAAGGCTTCGGACCATGAGTGCCGTATTCCTTGACAATATCCCAGGCGATTGTAGCATCCTTGCCATGTACATGGAATATTTTATCCGTCCACTTGCGCAGCTGCGGGAGCGGATCAATCAGCGCAACCATCTGGTGGCAGGGCTCCCACTCCAAACCGAGGTTGTCTGCCGGAACTGCGTTGAACATCTTTTCCCAGGCTGTAGGATTATGCGCAATATTCCAGTCTCCAGAGTCCCAATTGCCGCCCATCGAGCAGTTCTCAAATGCAATTCGCACCCCCCGGTCAGCCGCTCTCTTGGAAAGTTCCCCGAAGACCTGCGTGAATTTAGGTATTGATTCATCTATTGACTGCCCTGTCAGACGTCCTGTGAAACCGGATACCATATCGGTGCCGAAGAGATGGGCATGATCAATCAAACGTTCCCAGCTGGCCAGGGTATCCGCATTATCGCCGGCACCGGTTAGCGGGTTGCCGAATATGCCGACTGAGGAGATGACAAAATCATGCTCTGCAGCCAGTTCCCGCACACGCGCTGCAGTTTCTGTCAGATTCGTCTCTCCGGTGGTCTGCCAAAAGGTAAGACTGAAGGATTCAAATCCATGTCCAATTATTTGAGGAATCACTCTTACAGCTTCTCCCCCACCAACCAGTGTTCCGATTCTCATTGTATCTTCCATCTTGTGTACCACTCCAATATTGGTTTATAGTAAGTTCAGCAAATCAAGTATATAGCTCATTTGGTGTGAATTCTCGTCTTATCTTGTGTTAATATAGCTCAATATTGGGGGAGTTGAAAGAAGTCATGACTTATCCGAAGGAGCTTAAGGAATACCCGCAGCTCGAAGAGAAAACCTATCCGTTCCGCCTTTTTTTTAATGAGTGCCGGGAGGCTAAAGTGGAACAGAATATCCTTTTCCTGCATTGGCATGAGCATTTCGAAATCATTGTGATGCAGGAAGGCCATGCGATCTTTCATGTGGACAGCAAACCTTATGAAGCCGGACCGGGTGATGTGATTATTGTTCCTTCAGGCGGTTTGCATGTCGGTTACAGTTTATACAGTGGGGATATTTCTTACGTATCCATCGTGTTCCATGCTTCACTGTTCAAAGACAGAAACCAGGACTCCCAGCATGAGCAATTCGTTGCACCCTATTTGAATAACCGGTTTCAGTTTCCGGTCAAACCCGCCGATCTGAACCCGGCTTGCTCCTGTTATTATCCCCTGCTGCAAGCCATCATTGCCGAAGTGCGCAGTAAAGGCCCTGCTTTTCAACTGGTTGTAAAGAACCAATTGCATTTGTTCTTTACCCTGCTGTCACGCAGCTTTCCGCCGCAACAATTGTCAGAGAGGCATCAGAGCGAGCGCCATTCCATTAACCGCGAACGCTTTAAACCGCTGCTGGAATATCTGGAAGCTCATTTTGATGAGAAGATCTCGATTGAATGGGCTGCAAAGTTTGTCAATCTGAATCCTTATCATTTCTGCAAAACCTTCAAAAAGCTGACCGGACGCACCTTTATCGACTATGTGAACTTAAGCCGGATCCATGAAGCTGAACGTCTGCTGCTGGAGTCGGATTTGACCGTAACAGAAATTGCCGGCAAAGTGGGCTGCGACAACCCCAATTATTTCACCAAACTCTACAAGCAATACAAAGGGATTACTCCTTCCGGTGCGCGCAAATAGTTCACTCCTCCACCATAACACGTAAAACAGCACCGTACCTGGGAAGCGAACGGTGCTGTTTCTTGGGCAGGAAGATCATAATTAGCTTTCCTTCATCTATAATGATGATTTATTGAAGATTACATTTCGGAAATTTCCACCCAGCGTCTCTGTTCAATAGAGCGTTCAACAGCTTCCAGAACAGCCTGACATTTTACTCCGTCATTGAAGTTTGGCTCCGGCTGGCGTCCTTCCGCAATGGCGGTGGAGAGCTCCAGCATTTCGTGGATAAACGTATGCTCGAATCCGATGGTATGGCCCGGCGGCCACCAGGCTTCGGCGTAATCATGGGCCGGATCGGTGGCAAGCACACGCCGGAAGCCCTGTACATCTTCATCGTCCGAGGTCAGGTACACCTCCAGCTCATTCATCCGTTCGAAATCGAATTTCACACTGCCCAGACTGCCGTTAATCTCAAAAGAATTGGTCGAACGGTGACCCGCAGCAAAACGAGTAGCTTCAAAACTGCCCAAAGCACCACCTACAAACCGGGCCAGAAACAGTGTCGCATCGTCAACGGTCACTTCTCCTGTTGGGGCATCTTTGCTTGCCTTCGCACTTAAGCCGGTCATCTCAGCAGCTAGCGGACGCTCTTTGATAAAGGTCTCGCTCATTCCGATTACTTCCTGCATATCGCCGACCAGGAAATGGGCAAGATCAATTAAGTGTGCTCCAAGATCGCCATGCGAGCCGGAACCGGCAATCTCCTTCTGCAGTCTCCACACCAGCGGGAAATCCGGATCTATAATCCAGTCCTGCAGAAACCAGGCACGGAAATGATAGATCTTCCCGAGCCTTCCACTCTCAATCAGCCGCTTCGCCAGCCTGACTGCCGGTGAGAACCGGTAATTGAAGCCGACCATATGAATGATGCCCGCATCCGTCGCAGCCTCCAGCATCTCACGGGAATCCGCAAGATTCAGCGCCAGCGGCTTTTCGCAGAAAATATGCTTGCCTGCTTTGGCTGCTGCCAGAGCAATTTCCTTATGGGCATTGCTGGGCGCGTTGATATCAATGAGGTCAATATCCTCCCGGGAGATGAGCTCTTTCCAGTCAGTCACACTATCAGACCAGCCAAGCTGTAAAGCTGCTTCTTGCACCGCAGCGGTATTCCTCCCGCATATCATAGACATTTCCGGTCTCAGTGCCTGCGGAAAAAACATGGGAAGGCTGCGGTAGGCGTTGCTGTGGGCTTTGCCCATAAACTTGTAGCCGATCATTCCGATGCGAAGCTGTTTCATCTTATTCCTCCTTTGGTTCACTTTTCTTTGATGAAGTTCGAACGACGAGTTCCGTGACTAATAACTTTGTAACCGCTTAATGTACACGCGTACATTCTTTCATGCCATTTCACATTCGTCAACCTGAAATTTCTTTCACCCTTTAGTACTTCCCCCAAATCGGTCCGCCGCTTCGGGCATCAATGTATCTCAATTTACGGTTGACGAATCCACTAGAAGACTCAGACCGTGGAATAGTAACAAGTTCATAAATCAGCCGGTATACCGGCCGCTCCGCATTAGAATCCTTAATCCATTTAAGCTTGACATCCATATATCGCTTATAGATTTCTAAGGCTACATCGGGTGTTAGAAGCGGGGCAAGCCTGTGCTCAGCCAACTGTTGGAGCATCTCGCAAGAGACGCCGGAATAAAGGCAGGTATTCCCGGTTGCTGTGCTGATACTAATCGTTACCTGCTCTCCGTTAACCGGAATGTCGCCAATGTAGACCGGCAAAAAGAAAAACTCACGGCTGCGGGGTTCATCCTCCAGGTCATCCTTATCAACTTCCAGCCGCAGATAGGAAGCATAGTCCGGGAACACCTCACGCAGAAACCGTTCCGCTTTAACCCAGCATTGCTGACGGCTCAGGGGAGAAAGCGGCTGCTCCTTTCCCGGGCCATCCCGATGAAAGCGGAGCAAGGTTCCTGTCGTCTTTTCGATCAGCAGCTTAAACGGAGATTCCAGATTCCTGAGCTTGTCTCCCCACCTATACTTCATATATCCGTCTACAGAGAGTGCTGCCTGCTCAGGTTCATCTTCCAGTTCATCTATATGCCTGTACTGCAACATAATACGTTCGCCATCGTCTGAAGACTTCTCAAGCTCGTATAGCTCCGGATTTATGCCAAGCAGCTGCTCCCAGCCGGCAATGCTGCGGTTTGCACCCGCTTTTGTTTCTTCCAGCCCACTTCCCGCGGTTTCTGTCGGCCCTTCATCGACTTTGAGCGAATGAATTGATGGCAAAGCGTAATGTTCAGGTCCGAAGCAGTCCCTTCCGCTAACAGCATCAATAAACCGCATAAGCGGAGCCGGATTATATACCATCCGATACTCATCTTCTGTACCGGGCACATCGTAGATGGAAGGTGATAATGCTGTGATTTGCAGCTCCATATGGGTGTGACACAGCAATTGTTCTTTTACTGTACCCTCATTAACGAGGACGGCAGGCCATTCCGGTGTTGGAGCTGATTTAAGATGATGACGGTAACGGATAATGCCCAGCCCTTGATCCAGCGTCACCTCACAACCTGTGTCTGGGAGAGGCAGGCCACCGACTTCTTCTCTGTACGTAATTCGTCTTCTGCTGTAATCCGTATGAATCCAAGTCAAACCAGCCGCGTCCGGCGCATGCTTGCCCACAAAGGCATCTGCGATTTTTCTCGCTTCCTCCCCCATGCCCTTGGGATCTTCCCTGTCATTGGTTGCCTCATTAGGTTCCATATCCACATTCAAGTCCACCAGACAACCGGTAGCCAAATCCAGAGAGACTTCAAGGGTCCATTCCTTGTTCTCCGGGTCTTCCCAGATAAAAGAGCGATTGACCGCATCCCGCGTTGGCGTGCTGTCTTCCATCACCAAACGGTAATGCTGGGGAATTGCGACAATGTTCATTGCTTGCGTACGCAGTTTATCAAAGTTTGCTTCCATTTCAACCTCCAGCCAATTGAGTTACTCCGAATAATCTTTCAGCCAAACCTGTACATGCTTCAAAAAACGCCGGGTTGCCGGTGATGCATACTTCATAGAATGAACGGCAATACCAAGCGAACGAAAACTGCGCTCCTCCAGCTCCAGCATAGCTACATTATGATTCTGGCGCGAGATGACCATTTCAGGGAGAACACTGATGCCGAGACCATTTTCCACCATTGCAATGATGGCATAATCATCTCCGGCTGTGAATTTGATATTCGGCTGGATTCCCGCCCGCTCAAATACACGCCTGGCATCATAATCCGATCCGGCCTTCTGGATAATAAAATCCTCATAGGCCATTTGCGCAAGCGGCATATATGGTGATTTGCTCAAGGGATGTTCTTGGGAGAGGATGGCCAGCATCCGGTCCTTTTTCAGGGGAAACACCTCAAATTTATCCCGGGTGGGGAGTGAAATAAAACCGCAGTCGACGACCCCTGCCTCAATCCACTGCTCAATCTCCAGATAGCCGCCCTCCATCAGCTTGAATTCAATATAAGGGTATTCCTTCCGGAACTCCTTAATCATCCCCGGCAGCCAATGCACAGACACACTGGTAAACGTGCCAATCGTAATCGTCCCCGTTTCCAGCCCGTGAATGTCGGCAACCTGTTGCTTCAGCTGCTCATTCCATTTCAGGATCTCACGGATAGGCTGCATTACCTGCTCACCGTTGACAGTTAATTTGACCCCCGAGCGGTTTCTTACCAGCAGCGAAAAGCCGAATTCCATCTCCAGGCTGCTGATGGTATGACTGATCCCGGACTGGGTAAAGCCCAGAACATCAGCGGCTTTGGTCAGGCTGCCCAGCTCCACAACTTTCAGAAACACCTCATATTTAGTGATGCTCAAGGACTCCGGCCCCCTTCTTAACTTACATGAATTTTCCTCATGCTTCCTATGATAAACATTCAGTTACCTTATGTAATAAGCCATATTATACTATAATCACTTGACGTAAAGAAGGATGATGACGAGATGAAGCCGCTTAAGGCTGAGCTAATGCTCATTGTAGTAACAATGTTCTGGGGTTCCTCCTACATCTTCATGAAGATGGGACTGGATACACTGGGGGAATTTAATCTGATTGCACTGCGTTTCGGCCTTGCTTTTGTGCTGGCGGCCATTTTGTTTCACAAACGTCTACGCAGAATAGACCTTAGAACCTTGAAATATGGAGCACTGCTCGGATTCCTGCTGCTGGTCGTATTCACCTGCATCACCTTCGGACTGAAGACAACTACTACCTCCAATGCCGGATTTCTGGTCGCTTTGACCGTTATTTTTGTTCCACTGATCGATGTGCTTGTTTTCAGAAAAAGAGTCGCTCCCCCGCAGATCTTTGGCGCTGTGCTGGCCATTTCGGGGATCGGGCTCCTGACCTTAAATTCCTCGCTGCATGTGCAGCCGGGTGACCTGCTGTGCATCCTGTCAGCAGTATTTTATGCTGTGCAGATCCTTGTCACCGGCAAAGCGGTAAAAACCTGCGACTCCTTGAATATCGGCATTTTGCAGTTGGGTTTTGCCGGTGGGTACGCCCTTGTGCTGTCTGCTGTCTTCGAGACACCGTCATTGCCGTCTTCCATGCCAGGATGGATTGCCATTCTTGCGCTTGGCATTCTCTGCAGCGCCTGCGGCTTTATCTTACAGCCGGTAGCCCAGAAATACACTACCCCGACACGCACCGGCCTGATCTTCTCCCTTGAGCCTGTGTTTGCTGCCTTTTTCGGCTTCTGGTTTGCCCGGGAGCAGCTGTCCATGCAAGGTTACACCGGGGCAGCGCTAGTGCTGCTGGGGATCGTCGCCTCCGAACTGCTGGGAAAAATGCCGCTGAACGCGAACATGAACCGAATGCCGAGAAAACGCAGGGCGGATTTGTGAAACAGTCATGCCTATGGAGGCTTTGCGTAGGGATTTCGGATTTTTCGTAGATCATCCCATTTTGTGCCTTGCGCCCGCCGCACTGATCGTAGTGCCCCTGGTGCTGGCCGTATCTACCCGGAGCTGAAAAGCAAACTACGGATGAATGCCGTCTGACTGTGAATGTGTTCACCCGCTTGAATATCCAAGAAGGGGCTGTCCCATGAAATGACTACTTGGGAGAGCCCCTTCTTATGGTACGTGCAACTGCTTTTTATTCTACATTAAAGATAAAGTACTGTTTCGGAAAAGGCTCTTTAATCAGCGTAAAATGCCACCACTCTTTGCTGTACGGCTTAAACCCGTGCTTCACCATAACATCTTTCAAAAGCTTGCGGTTGGCATGCTGCTTGGCGCTGACCAGTGAAGTATTATAATAGGAGATCTCGCCGAAAAAATCATACGGGCTGCCCATATCGACCAGGGCACCCGTTTTTTTGTCGGCGAGAGACAGATCAATCGTGCTGCCTCTGGAATGTCCCGACTTTTTGGCGATAAAACCAAGCTTGAACAGATTCTGTTTGTCCAGCTTAGGATAATACTGCAGCTTCATCTTAATGTCTCCGGCATCCTGCGACCAGCGGACAAAATGATTAACTGCTTTTTGCGGGCGGTAAGCATCATATATTCTAAGAATGTATCCTTTTCGCTCCAAATCGTCACTAACCTTCTTCAATGCCGTCGCCGCCGTTTTTGAGAAGATCGCCAGAGGAGCTTTGTACCCGTCAACCCGTGTACCGGTAAAATTATTATCGCTATAATAACGAATTTCATATTGTGCGGTTGGAATGATCTCATCCAGATAAATAAAACCATTGGGCAGGTTATTCTTCTTCTGGGTGCTAACTTGCTGTGCTGATGCGCCTGCCTTCTGTCCGGGTTCACCTGCCGCTGTTGCAGAGCTTTCGGTGTTGCCTGAGGTCATCCCCAAGATCAGCAAGAGCAAGATCGCCGTCAGCCTTTTGCCTGTCCTATGCTGCTTCATAATTAAGATAAAGCTCCTTCCTTCCCCTAGTTCGGGTCCAAGTACGTATTAATAAACTTTTGAACATCAGGAGTAAACTCATTGTTATTGCGGTCCAGCAGTGCAAGCAGCTCCTCTAAGGCACTGAGAAGTTCGCTGTCTCCATTGCCGGTCAGTATTGCAGCTTCATAAGCTTGCCGGAGCTCAGAGTTAATAATAACCGGAGCACCTTCCTCCATATAATCATACGCTGGTGTATTGCCGGAGCCAATGAACAGATTTACTTTTTTACTCCACAGTGCAAGTTTGACCGCTTCAAGCCTGTCAGAGAGCGGATACCTGTTAACGAAATCTTCCATTGCAAGTGTCCTGGCCAAAAGCTCATTCCAGCTAATTATAATTGAGCCTTCCTTGAGACTAGGCTTGTTCGATTCTGCTGCCATCATATCTATATATGTTCCTATATCAGTTTTAATATGAGGCTTGAACGCCTTATAGCTTTCATAATTCATTACCGGATAGTACATACCTTCACTGGTTCTGATTCTATACCCTTTATCTCGTCCTTCAATTAGTACTGTACGTATCTTGGGATCTTTAATGTTGTTTAGTAAGGAGGTATAGGTAAGTCCGTTTTTCCGAACCGCTGCGTCAATCGCCTGACGGACCGCTTCCGGATACAATTTTTTCGTATATTTCGGCAGCTCGGCCTTCTGCGCATTTTCTAACTGCAAAGTCATTTGGGTAGCATACCAGAGCCCGGCTTCGTCAATATGATTGATGAGATAGCTGCGAGCCTTAGCGAGTGTGGATGACTGCTGTACATACGTCTGGAACTGTTTGTACACGGCTGCGGATTGCTGTGTACCAGCGGCGTAAGCAGGCTGAGCTACGAATGCTGAGTATCCTGCCGCCGCACCCAGAAGAATGGATAAGCTGAGCAGGATCTTTCTATTCCAATGTGAACCGAATTGGCTCTGCTGTTTCATAATGCCCCCCGTATAGTACGTGATTCATGTTCAGCAGGTGTGATATCCTTGCGCCGGTAGATGCCCATAAGCAGTCCAAGCGCCGCATATTCAATGGAGACCAGGTTGATCTCGATTCCCCCAAAAGCCAAAAAATAAGTCCGGCTCCCGTTCACATAGAGGCCCCATTTCAAACTTGCGACTATCCCAGCTATTGAAAAGATGTACAGCAGCCAGGACAGCTTTTGAAGCCTGCGAAAATTGATGAAATAGCAGGCAGTCATTAAAGCAATCCCGATCAACATAAAGCTAAATTGCTTCGGCAGAAAGCTTGCAGGAACTCTCGGGTTGTTCATAAAGCTTGCTTCCAATGAGCTCATCCCCAGCAGTCCAATCGCAGAGAACAACAGCAGAGCTCCCAGCAAACCCCATGGGGTCCTTGGTTTATGAATATGATGCAGATCCTTTCCCACAGCTTTCGGATCACCCATTTGCGCAATCGCCAAAACTTCTGCTTCTGCTTTGGATGCACCAAGACTTTCCTGCTCAATCATCAGATCCTCCAAATGGCTGCTAAGCTCGCTGCGGATCTCGGCATGCATTTTCTTGGCTTTGACTTCACCGCATACGTTGTCCAAATACTGCTCCAGCCCACTCTTCGACTCCACTATGCTCCACCCTCCCCAAGTACAGTATCCACCGCTTTTTTAAATAAACGCCACTCGGACTGTTTCTCCTTCAGTTTCTCCGCGCCTTCCTTCAATATCCGGTAATATTTGCGCTTCCGCCCCTCAACCTCTACCCAGCAAGACTCTACCCAGCGCTCACTTTCCATCGCATGGAGAATGGGATACAGTGTGCCTTCTTTTAAGGAAAACACACCTTCCGAACGTTGCTCCAGCTCCTTGATCAGCTCATATCCGTACTGCGGCTTGTCCAGCAGCAGCGTTAGTATCAACGTCCCCGTGCTGCCCTTCAGCATTTCTTTGCTGACTTTCATTTTGATAACACTCCCTTCAGGATTCAATTAGACCAAAGTCTAAACACCGTTCCTTAATACATCGTTATTCTATGTATACTATACATTATTTCACAAATATCGTCCATCATATGGAAAAAGCACACCCGCATTGCGGATGTGCTTCTAAAACTGCAAATGTTCTTATTAGTGCATCATGCCTTGTGCTTTGTGCTGTACAATGACACGTTTCAGGAAGAAGGCGACAACCAGTCCAACAATAGCCATAATCATTCCGAAGATAAAGGCGTTCTGAACCCCATGTGTAAATGCCGGAACAATATTGATAGGATCGGCTGGATTAGTTACGGTCTTCATGAAGCTCTTCGAGCCAGCGGTCATAATGCTGACTGCCAAGGCAGTACCGATTGCACCGGCTACCTGCTGCAGTGTATTCATAATGGCAGTTCCATCGGGATAATATTGCAGCGGCAGCTGGTTAATCCCGTTCGTCTGGGCAGGCATCATAATCATCGAAATCCCGATCATCAGTGCACTATGAAGCACGATAACGAAAACAACGGTGGATGTTGGAGTGATGTTGGAGAAGAACCACAAGGATACCGCTACAAGGGCCAACCCCGGAATCACGAGCCACTTAGGTCCATATTTATCGAACAAACGTCCCATAATCGGCGACATCAGACCATTGATAATTCCGCCTGGAAGCAGAAGCAGACCGGCTTTGAAGGCAGTATAACCTTGGCCTTGCTGCAGATACATCGGAAGAATCAGCATGGATGAAAGGATAACCATCATACAGATGAAGACCATAAGCACGCCGACTGTAAACATAGGATATTTGAATGCACGCAGATTAATCATTGGCTGCTTCATCGCTAATTGGCGAACAGCGAACAGCACGAGTGCTACTACACCGATAGCGATGGCAATAATAACTTTCGGGCTTCCCCAGCCCGCTTCTTCACCGGCACTGCTGAATCCGTAGACAATGCCTCCAAAACCGAACGAAGACAGCAGAATGGAAAGTGCATCAATTTTCGGCTTCGTCACTTCAGATACGTTCTGCATAAACAGAATTCCAAAGATCAGTGCAGCTACCAGGAACGGCAGCGACAGCCAGAAAATCCAGTGCCAGCTTAAGCTCTCAATCAACAGTCCGGCAATGGTTGGGCCGATTGCAGGAGCAACCATGATCACGAGTCCAATCAGTCCCATCGCGCCCCCTCTTTTCTCTGCTGGGATGATGAGCAGAATCGTATTGAACATCAGCGGCAGAAGCAGTGCAGTTCCCATCGCTTGCACGACGCGTGCCGTGAGCAGAAACTCAAAACTTGGCGAAATGGCAGCCAGGAAGGTTCCCAGAATTGAGAAACTTACTGCAGCGATAAACAGTTGTCTTGTTGTGAACCATTGTAGCAGCAGGCCCGAGATCGGAACGAGAATTCCTAGTGTCAGCAAGTAAGCTGTTGTCAGCCATTGGGCCGTTGTAGGTGTGATATTCAGAACCTGCATTAAATCCGTCAATGCCACGTTCAACGCAGTCTCACTGAACATGCCGATAAATCCGGCGAGCAATAAGGAGACGAGGATCGGAATTGTCTTGAACTTTCTTTCTGGGGTTTGCTTCTTTCCTTGCATCGTTGCTTCCACTCTTGTATCCTCCTGAAAATGTATAGTTTTCTCTCTATATTCTTTCTTGTCAATCCAGTATGGCGGGTATAGCTCTAGCAGCTGCAAGCAGCGGCTGTGTATTGCGGTACGTCAATGTCTGGAGCAGTGCCCCTTCAAACAAAGAGATCACAACGGAAGCCTTATCGGCTGCCATTTGTTGATCTGTGCCTTCAGCAAGCAGCTGTTGCATGACAACGTCCTGCCAGTCGTTGAATACGGCTTGGCATGCCGTCCGCAGCTCCTCGCTGACGCAGGAGGTTTCTACAGACAGCCAGAAGCTGAACGGAACAACGCCTTTAAAGGTTGAGTTCTCAGCATCAGCAGCCATTCCCAGAATGAAATCCTGAATCGCGATTGCCGCACTTTTGCCATTTTCCACATAATGACGCAGCTGCTTAGCGACGATCTCACTGGTCCGGTTAATGCAGGTCAAGGCCAGCTCCTCTTTGCCACGGGGAAAATAATAATATAGCGATCCCTTCGGCGATTCACTGTCTTTGATGATCTGACTTAGCCCGGTAGCATGGTAACCTTGGGTAAAAAACAACCTTGAAGCGGTGTCCACAATCGCCTCCCGTGCATTGTGCTTGTTCGACAAGCTCTACACTTCCTTTTACTTTTATAACAATCGGTCTACATAATAAAACCACGGAAGAGGCCTAAATGTCAACGTGAAATTATTTTAAAATTAAACATTACGGTGCCAATTGAAAATCACCACTCTAGCT
This sequence comes from Paenibacillus sp. IHBB 3054, assembly GCF_051594305.1. Classification (NCBI taxonomy): domain Bacteria; kingdom Bacillati; phylum Bacillota; class Bacilli; order Caryophanales; family Paenibacillaceae; genus Paenibacillus; species Paenibacillus sp. IHBB 3054. The sequence goes on from NZ_JBOFBG010000018.1 coordinate 34,589, forward strand.
AGATAAGGAACTGTAGATCAAATTGAAGAAGCCTGAAAATGAAAAAACTGACCAAGATAAAGCCACCTGGTCAGAATTTTTAACTTGTATTCAAAGCAGAGTCACTAATCCAGTTCCTGACACCACTCTCTCATGTTGATAAATATCTTTTTAATAACAAGACTGCTTTAGCCCGGTCATTGGTACCGATCTTGGAATAAATGTCACTTAAATAGTTTTTTACAGTTCCCTGAGTCAAAAATAATTTTTCGGCAATTTCCTTTGAGTTGTATCCTTCAATAAGCAGCCTTGCAAGGTCAAGTTCTTTTTGCGTTAGCTCAAGTTCCTTACCTGCTTTTTCAAACCCCCTGTTCTTATTGCGGATCGTGAGAGCAAGCTTTTTTGCCACTTTACCAGTAAGCAGCAAATTTCCGGAGAGCGCTTCATCGATGGATTGAACAAGCTTCTCTCCATCGATGTCTTTAAGCAAATAACCGGAAGCTCCGTTGCATAAAGCCTCTATAATATACTCATCATCGTCAAAGGTCGTTAAGATGAGTATAATCACATGCGGGTGGAGCTCCTTAATGGCTTCGGTTGCCTTTACGCCTCCCATACCCGGCATGCGGATGTCCATCAGGATGACATCCGGAACAACCGAGTGAAGCCGTTCAAGCGCTTCTTCGCCGGTTTGGGCCGTCCCAACGATCTCTATCTCCGATCTTATCGAAAGCAAAGTTTCCAGACCTTCAAGCATAATTTTATGATCATCCACAAGCATGACGCTGATTTTGCGATCGCTATCCATTAACCGTCCCCCTTTGCAACAGGCATCCGGACATGGAGTGCAAATCCCTTCATAGGCTCACTTTGCACACTCAATTGACCTCCGATGGCCTCAATTCTTTCTTCCATCGTTTTCAGACCAAACCCATATATGAATGAATCGCTGCCGATTCCATTGTCCTTTACCCTAATATGAATCGTATCTTGCTGCTCAAGGACAGAGATCTCCATTGCACTTGCTTTGCCATGTTTTAGCGCATTGGTGATCGATTCCTTTATGAAGTTGATCATAACATACTTCTGAAGAGAGATTAGATGGGTGACCTCCTCAAAATGTAAAATAAATTGAACGCCCGTCTGCTTCTCCGTATCGGTCATGATCTTCTGTATTCCTTCCTTAAGCCCCAAGTCGCCAATAGTCCCTTCCTTTGCTTTTAATGTTTTGACAACCTGACGGATATTGCCGAGTCCTTGCTTCAGCTGCTCGCGTGCGATAAGGATCTTCCGAAGAGATTCCTCCGGTTTTCTATCGAAGAGCAGTTGGGCTCCCTCAAGGGCGACGATCGCTGTAGTTAACGTGTGTCCCACCGTATCATGAACTTCTTCCGCAATCCGCGTTCTCTCTTTTAATGCCGCCATCTCTTCTCTCGTTCTAGCTTCCTGGATCAAAGATTCGTTTAATCGAAGATTCATATCCCTTTGATTGAGCAGCAGCTTGGTGCTCCAGATTGGTATTACCAAAAACGAATAGCTCAAAATATGGAACATATTCCGCCATAAATCTTCTCCGCCTGGTGACCACAAAAAAATGTAGGCTAAATATCCACCATAGGCAAACGGAAAAGCGTACCACGACTTGTAGTGCAAGAGAAGATCCGCAATAAAAAGAACAAATACGATACTCTCGATTTCTGTTCTGCTTCCCAGGAATAGAAGAAAGAGGAGAACGATTTCGACAATCGGGGATACGGCTACAATGGGATGATACTCGGGATGATTTAACACTCGTTTCGAGTGTCTTAAGAAATAGAGCCCGATCAGGATCGAAACAACCACAAAGCCTTTATATTGAGATAAAACAAAGTAAAGCAATAACAGGACCACATAAGAGCATGCCAGTCCATAGAAAAATAATCTCGATACTTTCGTATTGCTTAGGGTATGAACTGTTGAAATATTCATGAAACCACACATCCTTTAGAAATCGCTCACTTCACAGCATGATTCCTAGAATGGCCGCAATAACGCCTAAAAGCACTGGTATGGCTTCCACCCCGTGAATGATGACGGATGGCCAAAAGCTGCGATATCTGACATTTAAAAAGCCGAAAAAAATCGATCCGATGAGAATCATAGGAATATCCGTTATTTTATGCAGATGGTAAAAAGCGAACAAAACGCCGTTCATGGCCCAATCCCATCTTCCAAAGGCTCCCTTCATCTGCGGCAGCAGAATGCCGCGGAAGAACAACTCTTCTCCCAGTAAATAATTAAACAAACAACTGACAAGCGCAATACCGAGCAGATACCAGGCACCGACAAATTCAGGAGCCATCAGATTTTGTATCTTTGTATACTCCTGAGGAGCCATAAACGGGAAAAGCCGGTTGAGCGCTTCTCCTACAAACTGGAACAAACCTGAGTTTTCAAAGAAAAAAGCGTATAGGATGATCGGAAGCGTGAATGAATAAGCAACTTTGTAGACTTTAAACTTTTTCGGATGAACCGGATGATTCAGCCACAGTCTTTTTTTCAGCTTCCCCCAGCTTAAATTGCCCAGTTCTTTTTTCAAGATGATGACAGATAGTACAAACTGCCAGATCATGCCGACAATCATAAGCATCCAAAAGACAATAAGCGGATGAAAATTGACGATTGGCACCAGAAACGGCATCAGTCCGAATCGAATAAAGAACATTGGCAACGTGACTAAAGCCCATAAACCCAATATTTTTCCAACACTATACTGCTTGATTTCTATTTCGTTATTCAACATTCCCGCTCCTTCTTGACAAATATATTTCCCGTCGTAAATATATTAAAAAAGAGCGTCATATGATAAGTGACGATCGTCATAAACCATCCGAAAGAAGGGAGTTCTCCCCACAATTGGACGGCTTCCGTCGTTCAGTTATTATCAAAAAAAGCCCTCAATCCCGAAGGAAAGAGGGTCTTAAAATGATGTGCCTACTGTGCGATTTTAACTGTAAAGCATCTACTATTGATGTTTTTCCAGAACTCGTAACACCTTATAATCTCAATATCCAATATTCATAGTCGATAAAAGTGTACTTCCTAAGATGAGAGCTGATAATATAGGGGTCAGTATTAATATAATTCACATCATCATGTCCCAGAAGCTTTAAAAAATTATGGGCAAACGTTGTCTTTCCAGATGCACCATGACCCGAAATCCCAATGGTGACTCTTTTAACCTCACCGCTAATCAAATTGGCTATCTTCTGTAATACCTTATCCATATTTGCCCCCATTTCATTCTATTAATTGATGTTCATTAACTCTCCATATATACATTCAACACTACGCTTTTTTTGGTTATGCGGTCATCTTTTTTTCAACTTTTCGAGCTAGTTTTAATGCACCTTGATCGATATACTTCATATAATAATGCGACAAAATAAATAAGGGCACCATGGAAACCATAAACGTAATTGCATAGGCAAGATTATAACTAAAATGATGAATCACTTTACTAAACAGGAACGCGGAGAACGTATTTAGGAAAGTGAAATGAATGAGGTAAAGAGAAAATGAAATCTGTCCTAAATAAGCAAACGGTTTCCATCCAAACATTAGCTGCAGCAGTTTTAAACGAAGCAAAGCAAACAAAATCATAGCAGAACCTAGGGTTCGTGCAAGAAGTCGTGGATCGATGTTAAATTGAGTCCATTCATTGATATTTTTTGTCCACACTTCTATGGGTTCGTACATAGTCCCCATTAATGCAGTATAAGGCGCCGAACCTAAGTAAATTCCCATTAAAAGCACAAGTACTGCTGTTATTTTACTTTGGACCCATTTGAGCTTGAGCAAATCGGCAAGCAGCATTCCCCACAAAAAAGCGACAAAATAGGTTTGAATAAACACAATGGATAAGACCACATACACAATCCATCTTTTTTTCACTCGTCCAAATAAAGCAAGAAAACCAAAAATTAAAAAAGAGCCTAATAGCTCATAGCCCATTGTCCAAAGAACTGGATTGTAAGGCTGTGCTTTAAAACGGAAAAATGGATCAAAAATAGCAGCCTTGATAACGGTATATACATTTGTATCTAAAGCGTAGTAGTCCTTTTTCATATCCGTCCATGTTGTTCCCCATATTTCTTGGAGATGAAAGGCATTCGTAATAATTGCTAGATACACAAACAATACGGATACCGCTGCCGGCACGGCAAGCCGAATGTACCTTCGTATGGCGCTGGAATGCAACAATTTTTGAAAGTTCTCACTATCGAGCTCTTTTTCAAACATTTTGACACTGAGCACATAACCACTTAGCACAAAAAACAAGCAAACAGCAAATTGTCCATTATAAAATAAATTAATCGGAGAATGTCCGTACCAGATATCCCATTTAAAATGAGCTTGTTGCGGTCTTCCATTTAACGCAGCTGGATAAAATACTTGTATGTAGTGCGAAATAACCACGGCAAATGCCGCGAGTCCCCTAATGCCATCCAAATAGAATAGCTTTTTTTCGGATGTCTCTTTATTCATTTTCCCCTCTACTTTCACAGATAAAACTATTATAACCTGCGACTTAAATTTCACTGATTCCCTTTCCATCAAAGTGTTATATGCCCTCATGTTTTTTTGAGTTATCGTTTCCCGATAGTTCAATGACTAATTACTTAGTAAAAGTTTCATACCATCATGACTAGCAACAAATCCAAGTCGTTCATAGAACCGATGGGCATCTTTACGTTTTTTATCAGTTGTCAGTTGAATTATCCCGCACCCCATTGCTCTAGCCTCATTAATAGCATAACGAAATAAGGACTCTCCAACTCCTTTGCCTCGATAATCACTGTCAATACGAACACCTTCAATTTGACCGCGTGTCGTTCCTAATCTTGCAATCCCCGGAATAATAGTAAGCTGAAGACGACCAATAACTTTGTTGTTATCCAAAGCAACGATTATGGAATTACCAATCTGCTGTTCAATCTTTGCAAAAGCATCAATGTATGCTTTTGGCAGTGGGTGTTCAAAACGCTCACGGGTAGCCCCCAATTCATCATCCGCTAATAAACGGACAATTGCAGGAAGATGGTTTACATTTGCAGTTTTGAATTCCATAATGACCTCCAATATCTCATTGTTTTGTTAAAATACTATATTACAATGGTATACCTTCTTCAACAAGACTGCCCTTTGCTTCAGTAAGCTCCCCCTCAACGTTGCAGCTTCTTTCGCTGTAGACAACCGTCAGATGAGCAACTATTCCCATCCCCCCCCTTAGTTGTTTCGAGAGCTCTGTCCAGATCATGTGATGCTTCTATAATGGCTGGCTCCAAATTACTCAGCCATTCGGAATACTCTAGACATGTTACCATGGATGGATCCTTCCTTAGCTTCTTGCATCGCTTCAAATTCTCTTTCCATCCGCCACTAAGATGTAAAAGCCCCCAATCTGCTGCTTGGCTTTTAGACAGGATGACACCTTCCTGCCACCAAGCTATAAATTTGGAAGCTAACAGGAGCCAGTCAACGGAATGTAGGCTATTTCCCTTGCCAAACTTCCGCATGCACTTGGCATATTCTTTAAAAAAGCTAATGAACTCTTCCCTCGAGTACGATGGCACATTGTCTAGATGGGACTTACCATACAACAAGATACTCTGCTCCTTGATCGTGTACAAGGTGAACAGGTCTAATTGATTTTCCGTCCAGACGGATTCACGCTTTGTTCCCCACCACAAGCCGCTGCCCTTTCCCCCACTCAGCATACTAATCGTAAGAAAGGCACCCTCAAGCATATCGGTGTAGAGGTTGGGGATCTGTCTATCGACGGATCTTCTAAGAAGGGATGATCTATAAATGGATCTTTGTTTGTTTAAAAGTTCGATTTCATTTTGGCTAAGGTCCTCTCCGATTACAACGAGAAAATCTAAATCCCCGTATCCCGGGGATAAATCATTGTGGATGGCCGAACCGTAAAGGTAAATGCTTCGCAACTTTCTATTAAGAATGGCTCGGATATCATCGACAAATATGGACAAGGTTCGCTCAAGTGTTTCGTCTTCAAATGATTGGATCAACATTAAGATCGCTCCATTTTGAATTTCTATTTTTAGTTTTTGCAAATACTATAATACCACCATATTGGAACCCTATCTTCTGTCCTATAGTTAGCAAAGGCTGCCGTATGGATCCGCGGCAGCCTGTTCTTGGAATTATGATGGTATAATTTCTACGTTAGTTCAACAATCAATCCACGTGTTCCTCAGCCACCGAATGAATACCTCAGGTTCATCCGGGTCAAATAACCCGTCGTCTTTTATAAGCTGACTTTTAATCAAATCATCAATGAGCCGATCGGTTACATCGCTGCTCGTAGTTCACTGAACTATCGTTCGCGGCTAGCTCAACCAGTCATACCCATAGATATTAGCACACATTAGAACCAACCTGCCCGTTTAGCTTAATAAAGACACCTGGAACACGAACAATGCCCTTCCGGCTTCCTGCAGGGAAGCGAAAGGGCTGAAAAGTTTGCTTTCTAGTTATTTGGAACTTTGTACTCGTTTTTTTGAAACGTTTTCTGCTTAATCGGCCTTGTCGGCAGCCTCATAGATAAGGCAGCGCAGGGCCTGATTCGGATAGCGGAATTCCGCTGTATAGCTGCTTCCGTCTTCCAACAACAGTTTCACTGCCACCATCCCGCGTTTGTTGTTAACTTCGGTATCGGTCAGATAAGCTTTGACAATGGTTCTTGTTTCCCCTTGCTTGTCCGTAACGACCTGGGTGGCTTTGTGAATCCAGCTGGCATCCTTTTGAATGGCACTGGCGGCGGCTTTGTCGATGGGAGTTCTTTTCAGCGCCACATTAATTGCTGTCGTATCTAGCACGACCCCGGTTTTCGCATCAATTATTACGTGATATTGCCAAAATTCCTTGCCTTGTCCTCGCAGGGTTTGCGACTTATAAGGAGACCAATGAACGCTCCAGGTTGGATGTTTGTCCAGTCTTAGTTCATCTAGAATAACTGTCGTCTGCAGCTTGGAAATATCGGCATCAAACAGCTTGCGCACACTTTCAGCCGCCAGCGCCTGCGCTTCAGCCTTGCTGAATTCCTGCGGCAGGGGGGGCGCAGTCACATTCCGTTTGGACAAGATATAATTGACCCGGTAGGACCAGTCAATCAGCTGCAGCAGCTCTTCATCGGTCAAACTCCGCTCCGGGTATGTGTACGTATTGGTCTCCAAATCCAGATACACTTCTGCTTGTCCCGGCTTTAACGGCAGCTGCTGTTTGGGGCGGAGCCCATCATACACATACTGGTCATCCAGAACCAGTCTGCGGTTCCCTTCTGATTCGGTCATTTCCCGGCCTGAATTATGAGGGTCGCCCGGCTTGTCTATGAAGTCATAGATCTGCTGGATTTGCGCCTCAGTCATCTGCTTAAGCAGGTCTTCTTTCACAGTGGACACCGGCGCCGGTGCCTCCACTTTCAGCACAGGGACGGTACTTCCGGTTAAAGCCAGCTGGGCACTACCCTGAATTTCCGGGCTGTTCTTGGCGACGACTGCTGAGTTCACAAAGCTGGGGACTAGAGTCGCGCTGACAGTGAGCACAGCTCCTGAAATTAGGATAACAGCTAACGTAGCGGACAGTTTGTTCTTGCTCAATTGTATTACCTCCATTGGGATCAAAGATGTTGAATCTGTCTATACCTTAATCCCAAGATGTTATGGAGTAGGAGGACAGTTGTTATGGAGTTGTAAAAAGATGCGGATGCTTGTCCCTTCACCAAGAACAGATTGCAGCTCAACCCTGGCTTGATGCGCCTCGGCAATTTGCCGGCACAAGGAGAGACCGAGACCGGCATTGCCATAGGTTCGTGAACGTGCCGGGTCCGCCCGGTAGAACGGCTCGAAGGCACGCTTGCTCTGCTCTGCCGTCATCCCGCTTCCGCTGTCGCGCACTTCCAGCACAGCTTCCCCGTTCTGATTATAGGCTAGCAGGCGGATCTGGCAGCCTGGCTTTGAAGCATGAATGGCATTTTCGATCAAATTCACCAGAAAGGATGCCAGCAGATCGGCTTCTCCCCACACAGAGGGGATGGAGCTGTCGATCTGCAACAGTATTCCGTTCTCTGTTAATTTTTGCTGTTCCGTCTGCACTACCGCCTCGAACAGTCCGGAAACCTCCACCTCTGACTGCACCAGAGGCAGGTGCCGGAGGACGGACAAATCGAGCAGCTTAAAGGCAAGGTTCTTCAGCCTGACCGTTTCACTCCAAATATAACGGCCGGCCTTTATCTGTTCTTCCTGGCCAATGTTCGCCGAGGTGAGAAATTCAGCGAATCCCTGCATACTGGTCAGCGGTGTACGCAGTTCATGGGCAAGGTTATCGACCATCCGCTGTTTATCCTCGGCCATGTCGGAGAGATCGGTCATCCGCTGCTCCACCACAGAAGCCATCCGGTTGAAATTGAAAGCCAATTCCCCGAATTCATCTCTGCTCTGCAGTTCCACACGTTTCGAATAATCGCCTTCGGCAATCGTCTTGGTCGTCTCCGACAGCAGCTTGAGCGGCTTGGTCAGCTGCCGGATCAGGAGATAGAGCAACAGCGCCAGCACCGGACCTACAATCCAGTTAATCATTACAAAGAAGCGGTTCAGCTCCTGCTGCTGGGCATACAGCCCGCTGATGTCGCGCTTATAGGTCAGCTCCAAATGCTGGTGAGGAGCGGGAAGCGGCATGGATAACCGGATGGTGTGTTCATCCTGCATACCGTCCTTTCCGCCCGTATTCGGGTAGATTAGGCGACCGTTCTTCCGCAGCTCCAAGCCAATTCCTTGTGTGCGGTAGTGTTCACCATATGACTCAGCCACACTGAGCAGCAAGACAGGGGTGAGGGTGATGCCCCGCGCCAGGATAGAATCAAGATTCTCGTATATATTATTGGCAATCAGCAGCTGCTCGCTGGCCGCCCGCTTGGTCTCGCTGTCCATGTTCAGCTGCCAGCTTTTTTTCATCACCATAATTACACTTATATCGAGTGCTGCAATGAAGAGGGCGAGGACGGCAAGCAGAATCTTATGCCAGAACCGCATGGCTAGACCTGAACTTCCAGGCGGTATCCCAGCTTAAATACGGTTTTGATCCGTTCTTCCCAGCCCAGTTTTTTGCGCAGCTGACGGATATGGACATCCACGGTGCGGGTGTCGCCGGCAAAATCATAGCCCCAGGCCAATTCAAGCAGCTTTTCCCTCGAGAGGGCTATATTCCGGTTGCGGATCAGCACTTCGAGCAGCTCAAATTCTCTGGCGGTCAAATCCACCGGCAACTGGTCTACCCGGACCTGACGTTCCGGAAACCGGACCTCCACCTCATCGCAAACAAAAGCAGAGGCAGTTTGTTCGTTCCTGCGCAGCACGACATTGATACGGGCCAGCAGCTCAAGGATTTCAAAGGGTTTTATAATATAATCATCCGCACCTAACTCGAACCCTTTGATGCGATCTGCCAATGCATTTTTGGCCGTAATCAGAATTACCGGAATCCGCAAGTGGGCAATCTGCTGCATCACTTTAAACCCGTCCATACCGGGAAGCATCACATCAAGCAGAATAAGATCCGTTCGCTCCTGTTCTAGAATTCCAGAAACCTCTGAACCGGTATAAGCTTTGGAATACGTGTGTCCAACCAGCTTAAGGTTCATGGTAATCAAATCGCTGATCGGCTGTTCATCTTCAACCACTAGTATATGGGCCATCCACTTAATATCCTCCTGATTCTTATAGTAGCGAATATTTCTGTTCGCATAGACTTCGTCCGCTAGCATCAGCTTACAAATTTAGCGCGTATTCTTTATAATCCGGACCGTCACGTATCGGTAAAGCCTCGGTCGTCCAGCACAACATAGATCATATTCAGCCCTTCTTTCTTGTGTTGTTAACTATTTACACTTTAACATACCAGATTTCATAATTCTTCATGACTCTTTCGGTTTGGCGCTGGAAGTCACTTTTTTAAGTCTCTTTTTTTGGCAGAAGGAAACTGGCATACAAAAAATAGCTTAACTTTCAAAGCTGAAGGAGTCAAAGAATAATTCACTTGAGTTATACTGTTGAACCGACTGAGCCATGTGGACTATGGACATTACCTCCACGAACGTAATGGATGGAAATTTTGAGACTAAATAAGTCTTCTCTGATTGCTAGTGGCAGAGGGATCCGCTATAATTTAATTAATTCCAATGCGAAAGGTGTGAATTAGATGGGCAAAGATATCAAATCCAAAGGAATCCCCAGACCACTGGTCAAAACCAACCAGGCAGTTATCGTAATCTCCGTACTATTAACCTGGCTTACAGGACAACATTGGATTCTTGCAATTCCACTAGCCGCCGGCTTGTCCGGTTTATTGTTCGGATACAATCCCGTGATGAAGGTTGGGGCAAATTTCCTCAAGAAAGAACGCTCTGCTTATGTGCAAGAAGATTGGGAGCAGCAGCAATTTAACCAAAGCATAGCCGTCTTCTGTCTTGCCGCTGGTCTGATCAGCTTTCTGGCAGGCTGGAATATTGCCGCTTATATCTTCACTGCATTGGTAGCGGTCGCAGCAACTGTCGCAATTCTTGGATTCTGCATTGGCTGCTTTATCCATTACCAGTGGAGAATGTACAACTATAGACGCAAACAGGGAAGCACTCAATAACGCTGTTCAGCGTGTAATGACAGCAGCCGCAGCGGACATTTTTACCGGCAACAACAAAACAAGCAGCAATGATGACCTGGGTCTTCACTGCTGCTTGAGACTGGCATTGAATGTGCTGGCCAACTCCTGCCACAGATTATTTCCTCTCTTCGTCGCCCGCAACATCCCAGCGATGGCGGAATTTCTCGAGCCTTGGATGAACAGTAGATGGAGTTTCGCTCAAAATAAGCCGAAGCTTCACGATCCACTCCTCAAAGGAGGAATAAGAAGCAAACAAATTAGCCATCTCCGGTGTCAGGTACAGGAAATACGGCGAAGGATACACTTCGCTAATATGACGGAGCGCAGAATCGAGCGGCGTATATTTCTTCCGCTTTCCCTCCAGAGTTTCCACAGTGATAAATGAAAGTCCCTGTTCTCTTCTCCACTCATGCAAACGGTCTTCCCGCTTATAATACGCCTGTACAGGCTCTTTCGTCATCCGCCTTACCGTTTCTTCATGCAACGGATACAGCACCAGCTTGGTGAATTTGCGTTCCGTAGCTATCCGGGCTGCCTCAGCCAGCTCCTGATCACTTATATGCTCAAAGGAATCATAGAAAACTAGCGTTCCTTTGCGTTCGCTGGCCGATGGTTCATAGCCATAGGGTACATGCTGGATCTCTCGTTTCATTTTCGCCCTCCTGCTTGATCTGTCCGCTCTATGTAGCATAGCATGCGCTATTTTGATCGGAATTAAATGTTTTATGATTTGGTTTTGATTAAAAAGAGCGTCAGATCATCGTCCACACAAACTTGGCTTCCTGGTACTACGGGCATATCGTTATACATTATCCCTCTGCCATCGGGGACAAAGCCGCGCTTGATGTACATTCTTTGTGCAGTGCCATAGTCAGAATACAACCCGAAGCCTATACCTATCGTGTCCGACTGCATAAATGCCTCTTTTTCCAGCGCCTCAATAAGCAGACTTCCTATGCCCAGCTTGCGGAGGGGGGGGATAATGTCAAAGTTCTGGATTTCAGGGATTCCGTGCTCTTTAAAGTAGGGGTACTGCGGGTGAAGCACCACATGGCCCCAGCCTGCAAGCTTACTCTCAAGGGACACCAGGAGCGTCACTCTTTCTTTACTCCGGTTTTCTTCCCAGCAGCTTTTGATATACTCTAGTGGTTTACTGATATCGTGACCGGATAAACCTTCATAGATCATCTCTATGTCTTCTTGGGTCATAGGACGGATCTGTACAGGTAAACTCATGGCATGTCTTCCTCCATTCAAGCAGAATGCTGCTTTTTTTCAGTGTTTGCTATTCACTCAGCATCTTAATTTCCATCGCCAAAAAGACAGGGGTCACCGGATTATATTGCTTTTCCCTTCTACTCCCAGCTAAACACAATCCTTCTTATACGCGTAGTATGCAGCCCCAAGCGTTCCGGCCCTGCTGCCAAGCTGAGCCTGAACAATCCTGCATTTGCCGCCCGCCAGTTTCAGTGCATGCGCATTTACCGTTTCCCGGACACTGCGCAGCAGCCTGTCCCCTGCCGCCGCCATTCCCCCGCCGATAATGACCACGTCCGGGTTCAGCAGATTAATGACATTGGCCAGTCCAAACCCAAGCAAAACCCCTGTCTCATGCATCACCTCGACAGCCAGGCTGTCCTCAAGATCATACGCCTCAGAGATCATCAGAGCGGTTATGGCATCATTATTACCGGTTGTCCAAGTCTGAATGATGCTGCTTCTGCCTTCACCCAGCTTTTCCTTAAAAGTGTTGACCATGCCTACAGCGGACACGTACCTCCCTAGACAGCCGGAGCTTCCGCAGCGGCAAGGACGACCGTTCCTGTACATGTTCATATGCCCGATTTCCCCGGCACTGAAAGTAGTACCGTAAAGCACCCTGTCCTGAGTGATGATTCCTGAACCTAGTCCCGTTCCTAGCGTAAGCAGCACCTGATTTCTATACCCTCTGCCTGCGCCAAACTGCCATTCACCGTACAGGTTGACTCGCACATCGTTATCGATAAATACAGGAAAGCTGTAGAACTTTTTCATTTCATTTACAATATGTATGTTTTCCCACTCCGGAAAATTGGGAGAGAAGATGGACAGCCCCTCTTCCGGATCAAGCAAACCGGGGACGCCCAGTCCCATGCATTGGATCTGCTCCAAAGCAACTCCATGCTCCTCCGTCAGCAGCTGAACCGCATTTCGGATTCGTTCGAGCACAAATGCCGGTCCTTTCGCGGCTTCAGTAGCCGTTGACAATTCCCCAATTGCTGTAAAACCGGTATCAAACAGCCCTGATTTGATATTCGTTCCACCTAAATCTATCCCAAGGATATATGATTTCATCCAGTACCTCCTCAATTCCGCCAATTTCATTTTTATAGTGATGATCTTTCAACTTTTTCAAAACCCTATTAGTGCCATATTAATGCAAGCCCATTGTCTTCGCTTCGGCTTCCGCCCTGCAGATCGCCTTCACCCCGCTCTCCAGCTGGCTTTCCGTAAGATTGGAGTAGCCCAGCAGAAATACGGGCTTCTGCGGCTTGGAGCCCACGAAGTAAGAAGAGGCTGGATAGATACGTACGCCATGCCGAAGCGCAGCTGACGCTATATCATTTTCATTTGCCGGTGAATCCAGCTCAACCAGCACATGCAGGCCTGCCTCTTCACCAAACGTGCGCACCCGCGGGCCAAACTCCTTCCGCAGACTGTGAAGCAGACAACTTCTGCGCCCGGCGTAGAGCTTATTCATTCGGGCAACATGACGGGCATATTGTCCTGACTTCAAAAATTCAGCCAGCGCTTCCTGATCCAGAGCAGGAGACATCCGGTCGGCAAGCCATTTGACCGCCAGAAATCCTGGGATCATGGATGGGGGCAGGATAATATAACCTATGCGGAGCGCCGGAAATAGGATTTTGCTGAAGCTGCCGATGTAGGCCACCCTGCTGCTGGAATCCAGACCGGCAAGTGCAGACAGCTTCGGACCATCGTATCTGTATTCACTGTCGTAATCATCTTCAATAATTAACGCGTCATGCGCCTTTGCCCATTTCAGAAGCTGAATCCTGCGGCTTAATGACATCGTTGTCCCGAGCGGGAACTGATGGGATGGCGTGACATAAATCAGCTTCGGAACCTTGCCCTGCCCTGTTTCAGCCGCTTGAAGAACACGTTTGTCGAAGTCTTCAACGGTTATGCCTTCCTCATCTACTGTTACCGGTATAATCTCCGCGCCGGAGAACCTGAATATTTCGCGTACCGTATGGTGGGTTGGATCTTCCATAATCACTCCGTCGCCTTTGCTCAAACATAACCTCGCCAAGATATCCAAGGCCTGCGTTGCCCCCGATGTAATCACAATTTGCTCGGCAGTCACGGGAATGGAACGTGTTGAACGCAGCAGCCGGGCAATTTCATGGCGCAAGGAAAATGAGCCTTCCGCAGGTCCATAGCCCAGCGTCTGAGGCGTGGCGCTGCGGCAGGCGTTCATGAGCGCTTTCTGCCAGCTATCCATAGGAAAGGCATCCCAGGCAGGCACACCATGGCGGAAATCACAAAACACGGCACTAGGGCCTGCATGATCCATGATTGCATCAGGTGTAAGCAAAGAGAGGGCCAGTTCATTATTCAAGTGAAGTTGCCAGTCCTCCTGCGCTGTCATTTCCAAGGCAGGGTCATCGCCTGATAGCCCGTGCTCTGACTGCAGACCCGTAACGAACGTTCCCGCACCTTTGCGCATTTCCAGGTAACCCTCTGCTTGAAGCAGCTCATATGCCTGCAGAACCACGCTTCGCGAGAGGGATAACTGCTTAGCCAGCATTCTCGTTGGCGGCAACGGATCGCCTCCACTTAAAGCTCCGGAATGGATAGCTGTCCGAATCTGCTCATAGATCTGCCGGTTTAAAGGCACCGTCCTGTCTCTGTCCAGCGTGATTAGCAGTTCATGCTTCATCGGGCACCCCTCCACATTTGATCATTTATCAGAAATTTAATAATATCACCTTTACTATAACTGCCGCTGTTACCGCACCCAGAACAACAAGCAGCAGCGGTATTTTACGGACTAAGACCAGTATAACAGCGGCAGCGCCGGAAGCGATACCGATCAGCGGAGCTTTGGGATCTACCTGGAAGATTCCCGGCACCGTTAAGGCACTCAGTACAGCCAGCGGCAAATGATCCAGCATCATCTTGATTTTACCGGTTTTCGGAAGGAAATCACGGGTAAGCAGCAGCGGCGCGAATCGCAGCAAAAAGGTGATCAGCGCCATGCCAACGATCACTGCAATGTTCATGCGGCCTCCTCCACAGCCCTGTTAACCCGAACTGGAACGAGAAGGCCAGCAGTCATTCCTGCCAGCATGGCGGCAAGTACAGCGGAACTCCCGAGGTAGGGTTGCAGAACCCAGGAGAACAACGCCGAGCATAGGCAAATTACCAGATTGCGCCTGCTGCCACGCAGCTGAGGAACAATTAATGCAATCAATAAAGCATATAGCGAGGTGTTCAGCGCGGGTAAAAAAGCGGCCGGGATATAGGCTGCAAGGGATATACCAGCCGCTGTGGATACAAGATTCGCAGTATAAGGAGGCATTTGCAGGCCAAGAAGATAATGCAGCGGCAACTCCAGTGTTTTCCCGTCCGCTGTTTCCTGCCCTAAACTCTGCTTATGGCTTAGTATACTTACCGCATAGACCTCTTCTGTTAAACTGAAGCCGATCCACGCCTTCACCGCAGTACTAAGGTTTCGTCTGACCGCCCCTGAAAAGGACAAACTGATCATCAGGTATCTTAAATTAATAACCAAGGTCAGCAGCAATATAAGAGGCGCCGCCGTCCCTGCCGCAAGCAGCTTGACGCCAGCAAATTGGCTTGTGCCCGCATACATCAGTGCCGACATCAGAAAAACCTCCAGACTTCCAAGTCCAAGTCCCTTGCCGACCAGCCCAAAAGTAAAACAGGCAGGAATAAAACCGGCGACAATCGGCAAAGAGTCCAAACACCCTTTTTTAAACTCGGCTCCTAAGACCCCCATGTTCGATCACTCCCTTAGCACATTTAAACCACATAGTCAGCTTACCTGTTCGGTCTGTACCGGGAAATAACCACTTTGCACTCTATCCGCCATACCAATTCTACAGAGACAGAAAAAAGGCAGACAGGGTGTCTTTCTCCTGTCTGCCTTGCTGATACTATTTTATAGCTAAAAAGCTGCTTTAGGAGCCTGCTCCCTTATACCGTTTAACCCCGTAGTTCCAAGAAACAAGGCCAAGGCATAGGAATACCGCACCGACTACAGGAGTCAGCAGCGCCATTCCTCGCATCTCATCCCGTTCCAGAAAGAGTGCTGCCGGGTAAATACCGACGAAGGCGAACGGAATAACCCAGGTGAGCAGTACCTGAATAGCCCGGTTGTAGATCGTGACCGGATAACGGCCATAGCTCTGAATATTGTACATCAGCGGCAAAATGCCGGTCGGGGCATCGGAGTAGAATGACAATGAAGTCAGCGTGGTGTAAATCCCCGTATAGATGGCTACCGCACTGAGCGTAAGGAGGATCAGAGCCGGTATCGTCCACCACTCGAACGGCAGTCCGAGGTTCGCGCCGCTGATTGCCATAATAATCAGTCCAATGATCGAACCAAACAGGGCTGGCGGGTCTACATTTTCCAGAAAGATCTGAAAAAGGTTATGCGCCGGCCGGGTCAGAATCCGGTCCATTTCGCCTTTGACAATATAGCGCTCACTGAAGCCCCACATGTTTACAAAGCAGCTGAAGACGCCGTACGGGACCATAAAGAAGCCGTATACGAACACCACTTCATTTTGATTCCAGCCGCCCAGGCTGTCGGTATGCATAAAGATCACAAGGATAAAAATAAAATTAGTCGCTTGAAACAGCAGATCCGAAATGACCTCCACCCAGAAATCGGCGCGGTAGGTCAGCCGGGTCTTCATATAATTTTTCAAATATTCGATTAACAATCCCAGATAATACAAACCTTCCTCACCCTCCCTGCACGAACAGCCGCTGACGCGCCGCGTGGTATAGCCAGACAATTGGAATCAGCAGTACCAGGAACCAGAACACCTGGACACCGAGCACATTCCATATGCCCACACCCTGTACCCGGCCCGTAAACACGGAGCCCGGAAGGTAGGTGATGGCTTGAAAGGGCAAAACCTTCAGCACACCGGACAGCCAGTCCGGGAACAAGCTGATCGGGATAATCAGGCCGGAGAACAGGTCTACAATGACCCGCTTCATGCGCATCATGCCTTCATTGTTCTCCACGAAGAAGGCGGACAGCCCTGTGATAACGTTAATCTGTGAACTGATCAGGAAGCTGAAGAAGAGCATGACCAGAAATCCGGCCCAGGCCGAAGGCTCTGTCGGCAATTGCACCGGAAATAACAGAATGGCGATGACCATCCCCGGAATCATCAGCATCATGAAGCGGAATAACCCTTCGCCGAGTCCCTGCATCATTTTGACCAATACGTAGTTATAAGGACGAATGAACTGGATGGCGATGCTGCCGTCGCGGATATCCGTGGAGATCTCCCGGTCCAGGTTGTTGAAATAAAAGGCGCGCGCCATCCACGAGACGGCCACGTAGGTGGTCATCTGCGCTCCTGTAAACCCGCCAAGCGACTCCCCGTTCCCATAAATGGCCTTCCAGGTGAAATAGTTCACCCCGATATTAAGCGTATAGATTAAAATGCCTGAATAATAGTTCACACGATAAGCGAGCATGGTTAGAAAACGGATGCGGATAAAATCAAAATAAGCGCCCAGCAAAAGTCTGCGTCCATTTTCCGGCTGTCCTCCAGAGGAAGAGGAGCCACCCGCGGAGCTGGAAACAGCGGCGTTAAGCTTGTCCGACATGTATGACCTCTTTCTCTTCCTGCAAAGCCGCGATCATCTCTTCCGGTTTCTCCGCCGATCCGGATTGATAAATACTGCGGACAATATCGTCCGTGTTGGTTTCGATAATCTTGATGTCTGTTATGTCCGCCTGGCCTACCACGCGTCCCAGCACATCCGATACATTCAGCTCCAGCGGAATCCAGACTTTGGCGGCGAGGTCGTTCTCAGCCGTCCAGGTCACCGGCATACCTTCCGTCCATTGCATAATCCGGTTGAGCTTCGTAGCTGTGCCGAATTGGAATACCACCTCACGCCCGGTTCCCCAGCGCTGTTTCAAGTCCTCCAGACCGCCGTCATAAATAATCCGCCCATCATCGAGCATAATGACCCGTGAACAGAGCGCTTCAATGTCCTGCAGATCATGAGTAGTCAGCAGAATGGTTGTTCCATGCTCCCGGTTCATGTCCTTCAGGAACTCGCGGATCTCTGATTTCACGACAATGTCGAGACCAATGGTCGGTTCATCCAGGAACAGAATAGAGGGGTTATGGAGCAGTGCTGCCACAAGCTCGCAGCGCATCCGCTGGCCGAGACTAAGCTTGCGGACCGGCCGGTTCAGCAGATCCTGCAGCTCCAGACGCTCCACTAACTCATCGAGCCGCTTTTTGAAATCTTGTTCGGAGACCCGGTATACCTTGCGCAGCAGCTGAAAAGACTCGATCACGCCGATATCCCACCACAGCTGGCTGCGCTGCCCGAAGACTACCCCGATGTTCTGCACAAATTTCTCACGTTCGGCATACGGAACAAACCCGCCTACAGTCAGGCTGCCAGCGGTTGGAACGAGAATGCCGGTGAGCATTTTAATCGTGGTCGATTTGCCTGCACCGTTCTCACCGATATATCCGCAAATTTCACCTTGAGGAATCGTGAACGAAATGTCCTTCACTGCCGTCACTTCGGAGTATTCCCTCTTAAACAAATCAGCGAAGGCCCCTTTGAGGCCCTCGCGGTTCTTTTGGACTTTAAACGTTTTGCGTAAGTCCTGCACTTGGATGGCGTTCATATTGTACCTCGCTAAGCTAAAGATTGGGTTCAGTACCCCATTATAATGCACGGATTACAAAAGCACTACCCGTTTATCGTAAAATAAGCAGAAACGGTTATACCGTCCATTTACAAACGGCATCCGTTTCTGCGGGGAAATCAGGAATGTAGCTGGATGACAGCATTATTTGGCGACTCTGCCTTCAAAGAAATCGTTACTTTTCACAGCTTCCAAGTGGCCGGACCGCGTTACCTTTGTGCGCAGGTACTTCTCATTGAATACGGAAACGTCACCCCATAGCGGAATTCTTTTCACCGTGTTCATTCCGGCAGCCTTCAAGGCGTCCATCTTCTTAGGGTTGTTCGTAATCAGTGTCACCGGTTTGCTGCGCAGATGCTGCAGTACGCTGATGGCATCCTTATAGTCTCTGGAATCATCGGCAAAGCCAAGCTCCAGATTGGCTTCCACTGTATCATAACCCTCTTCCTGCAGAATATAAGCCATTGCCTTGCTGAACAGACCAATGCCTCGTCCTTCATGATTGGCCAGGTAAAACAACGCACCGGAGCCGTGCTGGGCAATCATCTTCATCGACTGGCGCAGCTGGAAGCCGCAATCGCAGCGCTTGCTGCCGAAAATATCGCCGGTATGGCAGATGCTGTGCATCCGAATCAAAGCTTCGTCCGAGTCTTCGAAATCACCGTAAACGAGTACACTGGACTGCTGACTGTCAGCAAGATTCATGGAAGACAAACGGGAGATCAATAATTCAGTTGCTTCTATAGAATCCCCATCCTGCAGTTCAACGTCATCCGATTTCAACCAGCTGTACCATTTAAAAGTGACTGTTTCTCCATCGAGATTCACCGGCAGCGTAATCGGTCCAACCAGTATATTAGTGGAATCATCCATCGTTATCCGTTTGATCTTCTTCTGCAATATAGAAAGGATATCAGGTTTAATCATAAGTGCACCGTCCTAAAGTTTTAAATATTTTTAATTTTAACTTCAAGTAACTATTTGTAAGTTAGTTTATCATTGTAATATAACTTCGTCAAGTTATAATATATATTTAAATAATTATAATTACTTATTGTAAGTTTATGATATAATGAATGCAGAGGTGATCTTAATGAATGACTTCGAGATGTGTCCACGCTTTGAAAAAGCAGTAGATGTGCTTAGCAAACGTTGGGTTGCACTGATCGTATTTGTATTAATGAATGGCCCTCGCCGGTTTGGTGAAATCGAGAGCTGCTTGTCCAATCTCAGCGGAAAGGTTTTATCTGACCGCTTGAAGGAAATGGAAAATGAGGGCATTATCACGCGTACAGTTTATCCTGAAATGCCTGTACGCATTGAATATTCGCTGACCGACAAAGGCACTGCCCTGGCTCCTATTCTTGGAGAAATCAGCAACTGGTCTACAGAGTGGGTCGAGATCGGCGCAACCAAATGATATGGGGTCCGCAACATCAATAGCGCCCTTTTTTGTTCCGGCAGCCGGAATAAAAAGGGCGCTTATTGTTGTTCATATTTTCTGAAACTCCGTATCTATAAATCTTTCCGCTGAAAACGCAGCAAACCGATTACGAAAAGAGCAGCAGTATAAACCGCAGCGTAGACCACAAATGAATTCGAGGGAACTGAGTTCAAATTAAGAAGTGAAAATGCGCCGCCGCTGAACGAGACCATACCGCCAAGATCGTCCAGACTGAACAGCACTGCTGTCATTTTGCGCTGCAAACCATCAACCGGCATGAGCATTGACATGAAGCCTGTCATATTGTTTAGCATATGAAGTGCATCGCCTTCCAGGCTCAGCGATGAGCTCACCTTATCAATCATGCCTCCCAGCCAGCCTGCGCCGTAAAGCATCGTCATAAATACCCCGTTCCCGAGCGCCGAAAAAAATCCTGAGCCCAGCATCGACAATGTGATCAACAGCGGAACACTTGAAGCAAAAATCAGGAAAGCTTTAACCAAGGCTGCCATATCTCTAGGTATTGCGGCATGAGCATTCGTAATGAATAGAATAGCCGCGAAAAGTATCAGTGCGTAGAGCAACCCAAGCGTGACATAGCCAAGCCAACGGCCGAGATACCATTTCCAGCGTGGAATCGGTCTGGGCAACATCGCCTGCATTACTCCCTGCTCCGCCTCACCGGCAATGGCCGAGAAGGAGCTGAAGATCGCCAGAAAAGCGATGACAAACGATCCGAAGAAAAAACCTAACGTCAGTATAAATGCCCCATTCGTAAACCGCTCAATCAGAATGCTGCCATTCATGATCCCGGACCCGCCGCCAAAACGTCGATCTCCGCCGATAGTATCGGCCACAAACCAGAAAGCAAGCAGGAAGATCACTGTCATCACCAGGGTCAGCATCATCACCCTTTTGCGGAGCATTTCCTTCCAGGTCATCCCGAGTATAATTCTCATTCCCGCTCCCCCCTGTGACTCAGTCCGGATACCGCATCCATAAACCATTCCTCCAGACGCTCTTTTTTACGCTTCACTTCATATAAAGTCAAACCCTGTTCTATAAAAACCGCATTCAGCCAGCCCACCTGCTCTTCACTTTCCAGCTCTGCTTCCAGCCATACAATTCCGCTGTCAGGAGCCGTCCCCTGCAAGGAGTCCCGTTCCTGCTTATCTTCACCCGAAGAGATGTTGATTGACAGTCCGGTAAAATCATTCAGCCAGGACAGCAAAAAAGGCGAAAAGCCGCCCACTTTAAAATGCCAGCTCGTTCGCTTATTTAATATTTCTGATACTGTGCCGTGCCGCAGGATAAGACCGTTATTCAGCAGTGCCATCCGGTCGCACAGCACCTCAACATCCTCAAGCAGATGAGAGTTGAGAAAAATAGTGATTCCGCGCTCCTTCAAGCGCTCCAGAATACCTCTGACTTCCATGCGTCCAATCGGGTCGAGCGCAGATGAAGGTTCATCCAGGAAAACGATCTCCGGCTCGTTCACCAGCGCGCAAGCCAGTCCCAGCCGCTGCTGCATTCCCTTGGAGTAATGCTTGACCCTGTCCCGTCCGCGTTGTCCAATCCCCACCTCATTAAGCAGCTGAGGAATTCTTTGATCCGCCACGGTTTTATCGATCCGGCATAATCTGGCATGCAGCCGCACAACCTCTTCCCCGGTTAGCCATTCCTGATAGCGGTACAACTCCGGCAGATAACCGATCTTCATCTTGGCTTCCATCGTACCAATTTTATGTCCTAACAAAGAGGCGCTTCCGCCTGTAGGATGGATAAGTCCAACCAGCATCTTCACAAAGGTGCTTTTCCCGGCACCGTTGGGGCCGAGGAAGCCAAAGGCTTCCCCTTTCCCCACACGAATCGTTACATCCCGGCAACCGCGCCCGTTGCTGTATTCTTTGGTCAACGAGCTGGCTTCTATTGCGGGAATGCTCATGATTTGATCAGCTCCTGCAGTTTTGTCATAAACTTAGCTTTGTCCGAATACACTTCTCCTCCGGAGAAATCGAACAACTGGCCGTTCTTCACCCAAGTCGCACTATATTGCGCTCCTCTGCTATATTCGTTTTTATTAAAAATAACCGGTGTCCCGTCAATAGTGATTTCTTCTGAAAACTGCCCCTTAATCAGCGGCAATGGAATGTCGCCGGATAGAATCCGGCTTTGCTGCAAACTGGATTTCAGATGATCCGGGAGAAGCGGAAAGTCAAGGACAGCCTTAACGGCTTCTTCTACGTCTATAGACGGATCTACCGTCACTATTGGCGTATTCATCTGAGTAAAGCTCGCCCAATGCTCATTGTCCGTGGATAAGTCGTAGCGGACGATCTCAGGAATAGCCAGAGTAATCGGCTTGCCATCTATAGATTCCGGTAGCAGCTGATCTGATCCCAGGCGCAGCAACGCTTCGTTAACTGCGTCGACGTTCAGCGTAAGGGTCATCTCCTGGGAAGGACTAATCCAAGCAGACTTGACTTGGTCAAAGCCTTCCCCGCTGACTGCGCTGTACCCCAGCATTTTCTGCAAATCATTTATAGGCACCGCTCCATCGATGGTTCCGGACGAACTCGAAACCGCTCCGAATTTACTGGCAGCTTCGCCGACAGTTCCCCCCTCGGTAATCTGATTGAAGATATTCCGCAGATCGGCCTCATTCACAACTGTTGGTTCCTGCATCCGGAATTGGTTCAAGATTGCCGCCATTGCTGTGTTACCAACCGGAGTGGCAAGAATGCCAGCGAAGATAGCTACAGCGGCTGCTGTTGCCGCCCACTTCCGCCGGCGGTTCATCAGAGGTCGCCGAGTCCGTCTTCCCGTTTTCTTGCCTTCCGTAGTAGAATCAGCCTGCCCTGTTATCTGCGTCATTGTAGCCCTACCGTCGGCTGTACCAGCTGTAGAAGCAGCATTTATTAAGGGATCTTTGTTTGTCTTTGATTGCTGGCCCCAAGCTGCCCATACCGGATTTACCGGTTCCTGCGCAATGCTGTCTTGCAGCCTGGCCCAAGCTTCATCCATATTCAGCTGATCTGATTCATGTTTTATAGGATTGGTCATTGATCGTTCCTCCTAAGTAATATATAGAAGCAAAATTTCCAAACGCCGCTATCCTCACGGTCTAGTCGTCTGCGGGAGCGTCTCTACCGCATGTTGCCTTAGCTTCAGTGTGGCCCTGCTAAGCAGTGTCCCGACAACCGGCGGCTTTACGCCGAGTTCTCCGGCGATCTCTGCGTAGCTGTAACCCGAATACCTCAGCAACAGCGCCTGTCTGTCTCTGTCCGGCAGGCTGTCCAGCCAGGTCCTGACATCCTCCTGGTCCAGCTTGGCGAGCACCACCTCTTCACCTGTAGGCGGTGAGGCCCCAATATCGTAGAGGAGCTCCTGCTTATTTTGCAGCCGCCGTTCTCTGGCTACTTTATTCAAATAATCATATCCGACCCGGGTAAGCACTCTATGCAGCCAGGCACCGAGCGCTCCGGGGTCATCCGGCGGATTGCGGTAAAGTCTTAAAAATACATCCTGGGCTAAATCGTCCGCCGCCGTCTCATCCCGTACCAAAGCAGCAAGTTTGCGCCGCACCACAGGATAGTGTTCATAAAATAAAGCTTTGAATATATCAGATTCCGGAATATCCATTGTTTAAATCCTCCTTATCAGCTGCAGCTATAAGTAAGACGAAGGCTGGAGCTTTTTTGTATCAGAGAACGTCAAAAACATCTTACCACAAACAAAAAAAGCAGCCCCTTTTTATAAAAAAAGGAACTGCCCATATCTTCTAATAACCGTGCACAGTGATGTTTAGTATTCTTATAATTACAATCTGCAAGGTCCGAATATACATAATAGTGACAAATAATAAAATATTTCCAGGCTTAAATATTTAAAAAGTGTTGATTAGACTAGCAAAATATAGTAATTTCAGAAGGTAAACTACTATAAATTTGAGAGGTGGCGTTAACAATGGAAAAGATGTGTATGGAAATGATGATGAATATGTGCATGGAAGACATGATGGCCAAGATGAACACTATGAAGATGTGCATGGAGAAGATGACTGAAATGAACATGATGGACATGGATATGGACATGATGATGAAGAAAATGCAAGACTGCGATGAAATGATGACCATGTGTATGACGATGATGCGTGAAGGAATGCAAATGTCGAAATAATTCATCTTTCAGATTGTTAATGTGAATCCGCAAAATTCACCTTAACGTAAAGCTCGCAAGTCTTGGCAGAGCAGACTAACTGCATGCCATTTTTTTATTTTTGTATTATCAAATAAGGGTATCAATTCATCTATTATCTGATCTTGATATATCTCTCCTGAATTTGCTTAGCCACTGTAATCCGCTCCATCTTCAGCTCCCAAATCTTCTCTTTCCACCGGTAACTGTCCTCAGCATCCTCATGTTCTCTCAACTTGTTGAACAATTCCAACAGCATCAGGTTTATATGATCAAACCGGTTCCAGAGTTCCCGGACATTCTCCACTCTTTCCCGCTCTTCGGAAGCTTCCTTGTAGTTCTTTAAATTCTCAATGATGTCAGCCTGCCACTGTCCATCGTTAATTGCTTTGGCGTAGTTTAAAAGATCCAGATAATCATCGACTGACATGTGTACCGACTCCTTAATTCCGTTATACCAAGTATTATACTCGGTATTGTATATATTGCAAGAGGTGCATCACAAAAAAATGCGGACATCAGAGATGCCCGCACATAATATTTATTACATAAGCTTCTTTATATCATCCTTAATCTGTTCCGATTTTGGACCAAATACGATTTGCACCGCACCATGACCAAGTCTCATAACCCCGGAAGCGCCTAGTTGTTTAAGCGCAGCATCTTTTACCGCCTTATCGTCGTTTACGATCAACCGCAGCCGTGTAATGCAGGCATCAATATTCCGGATGTTGGACGGTCCGCCGATGTTTTCCAGAATTTTTTCGGCTTGGGAAGAAACACCTGCCGAAGCCCCGCCGATGGACTTTTCTTCGATTTCATCCTCGGTCTCATCTTCCCGCCCAGGCGTCTTCAGCTTAAATTTCACTATAATGAAGCCGAAGAGCACATAATAGAGGACGAAGAACGCAAGTCCTATCGGGATAAGCATCCATGCATTAGTAGTAAGCTTCAGGTACAGCAAGGAATCAATCAAACCTGCGGAGAATCCGAAGCCCATCTTAACATCAAGGACGTACATCAGGGCCAATGATAACCCTGTCAAAATGGCATGCACCAGATATAAGAGCGGAGCAACGAACATAAAGGAAAACTCAAGCGGTTCAGTAATACCTGTTAAAAAGGAAGCAATCGCTGAACCAATAAAGATAGAGGCAACCAGTTTGCGTTTCTCCGGTTTTGCAGTATGGATAAAAGCAAAGGCTGCGCCAGGCAGAGCGAACATCATAATCGGGAAGAACCCGGTCATGAACATCCCTGCGGTTTTGTCTCCGGCGAAGAAACGTGTCAAGTCCCCGTGTACCAGTTCACCGGCTGCATTGGTAAAGTCACCAATTTGAAACCAAGCAATGGTGTTGAGTACGTGATGTAATCCAATAGGGATCAGCAAGCGGTTGGCTGTACCGAAGATAAATGCGCCCACCGCGCCGAGACCCACAACCCAGTTCCCGAAATCACTGATTACATCCTGTATAGGGCTCCAGATCATACCTACGAATATGGCAAGCACCATCATGGAACCGGCAGTCACGATCGGAACAAAACGTTTGCCTGCGAAGAATCCCAGCCAGTCCGGCATCTTGATATTGTGGTATTTTTTATAGAGGAAGGCCGCCCATGCACCGGCGAAGATACCCCCGAGTACCCCCATATTCAGAACAACATCGTCGTTGATAAATGAGAACTGCAAGGGTACGATAGCCAGAACTTTGGTGAGTACCAGGTATGAAATCAACGCAGACAATGCCGCTACAGCATCTCCGGCGAACCCTATGGCCACACCGATAGCAAATATTAAAGCGAGATTGCCGAATATGGCACCCGCGCCAGCATTCAGGAATGGAGCAACATATTGATTCAGGAATCCGCCTACATTAGCCCCCAGATGCCAATCTTTTTCGTAATTTATCAAAGCTAACCCTTGCAGAATCCCTGCTGCCGGCAATGTCGCGACCGGAAGCATCAGAGACTTACCTAACTTTTGTAAAAAAGCCAACATAATATCATCCCCTTGGTTTCATGATTGGTTCTGCTCAAGTATGCTAGCGCTTTGAAGCCACCCGTAGAACGATATTCGTACCCGCTGTGACTGCACCATAGAGGCTCTCTACTTCCGGTAGATGTTCCTCCATACTCGTTACGATTACCGGTGAGATTGTTGCAAGTCCTGCCGCCTGTATAGCCTCAAGATCAAACTCAATCAAGGTCTGCCCTGCCTTTACGCTGTCTCCGGTAGCAACATGGCTGACAAATCCGTTGCCTTTCAGGCTGACCGTGTCGATTCCGATATGTAGCAACAGCTGTAATCCGGACGGATGCTCAAGAATCAATGCGTGATTGGACTTCACGATATGGGCAATCTTGCCGTCAAACGGAGCCTTAAGCCTCCCCTCAGCAGGTTCAATTGCAATTCCGCTGCCCATGTGTCCGCCGGCAAAGGTATCATCAGGGACCTGGTTCAAAGGAACCGCTTGCCCGCTGATAGGAGCTGTAATTTCTATGATCTGTTCAGTATGCTGCTCTTCTTTTTTGGATTTCCATTTGGAAAACATCCGCGCCACTCCTCGCAAGCTGCTATTTGTTCTTCTCTAAAGTTTGGAATAGCCGGTGCAAGTGCATCGCCAGGAAACATAATTCTTCATCAGGAACTTCCACTTCCAGTGAACTTTGCATTACTTTCCCGAGTTTCTGCGCCAGCTTATATTCCGCTTTATACTCCTTCTTAATGTGCTTCACGAAGGGATTATCTATTAAGGATCCCTGCAGTATCCGTTCCAGCGAAAACCGCAGATGAATCATCAACCGGACATGGTTCATACTGCCGTGCTCAAAGGTAATCTTCCGCTCTTCCCGGATCATCTCAATCAATTCATTCACGATATTGGAGGCTTTCACCAGCTGTCCAACCGGAACATTGCTCACAGCGGAGTATACATGATAGGTGAGGAATCCTACTTCGTCCTCAGGAATCTGTATTTTAAACTCGTCACTGATTTTTTCTGCCGCTTTGAAAGCGATCTCAAATTCCTTCGGGAAAGTCATTTTGGTTTCCTGTAAAAAAGGATTAATTATATCCATCCCGTTGCGCAAACGGTAGATGGTAAACTGGATATGACTCGGGAGCGCCAAATAAATCTTGTCGTTTAACTTGCCGGGAAACTGACAGGTGATATCTCCGATAATCTCATCGGTGATTTTCATTATTTTAGGATCAATGTCCTCGAGCAGTATTTGATACTGGCTCCATTCTTCCCGGTCTTCCAGGCGAAACAGCTTTTCGATCCGGTGATCGTTGCTTTCAATCACACCGGCATCTTTCACCGCAAAACCGATGCCTTTGCCAATAATGACATATTCCTTGCCGTTCTTTTCTCCCTGGACCATTACAACGTTATTCCCTATCATACGCTGTACTTGAAATTGTTCGATTTCCCGTGACAAGTTCTCCCCTCCTTCCCCTAATATTCAGGCTACAGGCAACAAAAAAAGCCAAGAATCGTCTCAAATGAATGAAGACAATCCTTGGCTCATGCCCTTTACGGTAACACGCCAACTACATATAAATGATCATTTATGAGCCTATCATAAATCATAGTCCATAACGCCGTCAATGGTAATTTTTCAAAGTCAAGCAAACTCATAAGCCTAAGCTTATTCAACCGTAATCCATCGGCACATTCGGGTAATCACGTCTTTCATAACTACAGGTTTACTTATGAAATCAGTTGCGCCCGCCGCCAGGCACTTCTCACGGTCCTCTTTCATAGTTTTAGCTGAAATTGCAATAATCGGCAGATCCGGAAGCAGGAGTTCTTCACGGATGATAGACAGAGTATCATAACCATCCAGATTCGGCATCATAATATCGAGCAGTACGATATCCACATTTGCCTGTTCCCTGACAATCTGTAAACACTCAAAGCCTGACTGTGCCGTCAGGATATTCATCTGATAAGGCTCCAGCCCTTGCTTAAGAGCATAAATATTACGAAGATCATCATCAACAATCAGCACAGTCCTGCCTTGAAGCATCTCATATTGTTTCTCAAACAAACTTGTGTCCACAGTTATAGTGGCCTTCTCAGGCTTTTGAGTGACTTCCCGCTCCCGTGCCGCCGCAACGGATGACCAGGAGCCCGGCGGCTGAAGTCCATCCTCCATGTCAGCTTCAAGGCAACGGCAAGGAAGAAATAGTGTAAAAGTGCTGCCTTGGCCCAGCTCGCTTTGCAGTGAAATATACCCACCCAGTAATCTGGCCAGCTGCAGGGAGATTGACAGACCCAATCCGGTTCCCCCAAATTTGCGTACAGTTGAACCGTCTGCCTGCATGAAAGCTTCAAAAATCAGCTCACGATGCTCTTCCGAAATCCCGATTCCCGTATCCTTGACGGAGAAAGCCAAAACTGGCTCAGTTGGGTTATACTGCGGGTCAGAATAAGCTTCGATCCGGGTAATGTCAACTTGCACGGAACCTTCCTCCGTAAACTTAAAGGCATTGGAGAGCAGATTGCGCAGAATTTGATGCAGCCGCATTTCGTCGGTATAAAATAGATCCGGTACTTCTGCACCGATGTTCACAGAAAACTCCAATTTCTGTTGTTCGGCGGTTTTACCAAAATAACCCCTGAGCAATGTAGGCAGCTCCGTAAGATTGACCGCATCCATTTCCACCATCATTTTGCCGGCTTCCACCTTGGACAGATCGAGAATATCGTTGATCATGACCAGCAAATCACTGCCGGAA
The DNA here is from genome assembly GCF_051594305.1 of Paenibacillus sp. IHBB 3054. Taxonomy (NCBI): domain Bacteria; kingdom Bacillati; phylum Bacillota; class Bacilli; order Caryophanales; family Paenibacillaceae; genus Paenibacillus; species Paenibacillus sp. IHBB 3054. The sequence continues at coordinate 63,623 of NZ_JBOFBG010000018.1, forward strand.
TTGTGAATGACCGAAGCATAACCTTGTTCTTCCTCGCTTAAGTTGTTATTGCGGTTCTCGGCCAGCAGTTGGGATAGGATAAGCATACTATTCAGCGGAGTACGCAGCTCATGCGACATATTCGCCAGAAATTCCGATTTATAGCGGGAGCTTAACTCAAGCTGCTCATTATATCGTTCCAGTTCCACTGCGGCATTCTCTGCAACGGCCTTCTGATTCTCCAGTTCCCGGTTGACCGTGAGCAATTCATTCGTTTGATTTTGCAATTCTTCGGTCTGCACCTGCAATTCCTCAGATTGCACCTGCAGTTCTTCCGATTGAACTTGCAGCTCTTCATTCATGACCTGGGAATCATGATACAGTTTCTGGATTTCCATACGGGTCATCACTGAATTCACGGAAACCGCCATCATGTCCAAAAGCTTGGACAAAAGCTCATGGTGATACGATGCCCATTGGGTCAATGAAGCTACTTCCAATACAGCCACTGTTTTATTCTCAAAAATAATCGGTGCAATGACTGCGAAGCGGGGAGCCGTTCTGCCCAGTGCAGAATTAATGCTGATATAATTCTCCGGCAAATCTTCAACTATAATTATACGTTTATCTACTGCACATTGTCCCACAAGACCCTCACCGGGTAAGATCGAGTCTTCTGCAAACGGGAATTCTTTTTTCTCAGCACCGGCATAGGAATACATACATTTATAACGTTCCTTATGATCCATAACATAAATGGCACCGTACTGCATCTCAAGGGTTGTTGCCAGTTTATTCATAAAACTCCTGCATAACAAATAAATATCTGTAGCTTCCTGCAGAATTGCGGACATGGCAGTCTGCTGCTCACTGCTCCACTGTTCCAGCTGCACTGTATCCAGCAGACTATTGGTAGCTTCACCAAGATCATAGATTTCATCCATGGTCTTTACCTTTATCCGCTCAGACATATTGCCGCCTCCAGCGATCCCATTAATTGCCAGGATGACATGCTGCAGCGGATTTACAATACTTGCAGAGATTAAATACGTAATCAAGAGCGCGAGCAGCGCAACCAGTGTCCATAGAATATACATGGTTATCAGAAGTCTGCTATTGCTTTCCTTCAAATTCGAAATCCGTTCATTGGTTAGATTCCGCTCGTTATCCCGAAAATAGTCGGACTGCGAGCGGATCGAGTCAATAACCGATTTGCCGGTATCATTGCGGAAAAACTCAGCTATGGCTTCATCCTCACCATTCCGCTTTAGATCAACGACTTGCTGTCCTGCCAGATCAATCCATAATTGAATGTTCTCTTTAATAATGCCCAAATTCCGCATCTGGTCCGGATTGTCAGCAATCAGACCCTTTAGCTTTGCGAGATTAATCTGCCAATCTCTAAGGCCATTATTAAATGGATCCAGGTAGGAATTGTCACCGGTAAGCGCATATCCTCTTTGTCCGGTCTCCATATCCAAGACATTTTTTTCAATTTGATATGTAAGCTCGTGCACTTCTATATCATGATCACTCAGGAAAACTGTTTCCTTCTCAAGATCGGTAATTCTACTGGATACGATCAGCAGAAAAAGGCCTAACATTAATAAAATCAAGACATAGCCTACCGCAATTTTGCCACGGATCTTTAAGCTCCAAGCTTGCTTCTTGGGCAAAGGTTTCAACCTCCATCTTGCATCCCGATATATACTCCCATTTTATTGTAAGTATTGGTAATGTAGTGAACAAGTCGCTCGATTGCAAAATGTAAGAATATATTTCATATTCATCCTTTTATTGTCACAAGTAGCTTTCACTTTGTGGCAGTCTATCTTTTAATTGACGGATATTGTTTTCAAGTTTGATAATAACATCCTCCAACTCTCTCGGATCAATTCCTCTAACGATCGGAGGAGCGACTGGAATCGCCTTGGTCTCAGCTTTCATTTCGCGCAGTTCAATCTGCTGTTCCTGCCACTTATCCATCAAATCGGCAATCGTCGCATAAAATCGTTCGTAATCCTTGATTACGCTGTCCAGAAAAGTGTCTACTTCCTCCGCGTCATAACCACGAAGCTTCATACCAAATTCCTTCTCATGAATCGTCAGTGCATCAAGTGTAATACCGAGCTGGCTGAACAGCTTTCTTTGCTTGTCCAATCGGCGTTTCATATGTTCATCCATTTAAGTGACCTCCAAGTTATCTGTGTTCTCCGGCAGTAACCATTATAACAGGCTGAGTGCAACCTGAAAATATCACTAAAGTTGCAGTTCTGATTTCATAGCTTCACTGATTGCCCTCCTCGCGAAAAGGGTAAGGTAAGAATACATCAGCAATACTACTCTTTTCGCAGAAAGGAAGATCACATAATGAGCCACTTAAGTAACTCGCAGCTGGCCACGCTTAAAGCGGCTTTAGAAGAGCGCAAGGAAGAATTGGAACAACATTTCTCCAGTAATGGTGAAGAAAACAGCCTGTTCGGTGATTCGCTCAAAATCTCAACCGGTGAACTCTCCTCCGTCGACAACCACCCGGCTGATACAGGCACAGAGACCTTCGAAAGAAGCAGAGATTTGGGTATTAACAAAGCTCTTACAGAAGAATTAGAAGAGATAGAAGCAGCGCTGCAGCGAATGAAGGATGGAACCTACGGTGTCTGCATCGCCAGCAAACAAAACATCCCTTATGAACGTTTAGAGGCCATTCCTTACACAGCCTATGCCGTAGAATACTCTCCCGGCAGAGAGCTCTCGAGTGACCGTCCCGTAGAAGAACAGGTAATGACTCCTCCTCCTGCCGGGGCAGGCGAGGGACGGCAGGAGCATAGCGGAAGATTTGATGATGCCGGGGCAGGCGAGGGACGGCAGGAGCATAGCGGAAGATTTGATGATGCCGGGGCCTGGGATTCCGTTGAGGACTACGGCAGCGCCAGCTCTCCGGTCACACCTCCCGGGCAGGATGTAGAAAAAGAGGATTCCTGACTTTAGAAATTATCCGCTACCGCCTTGTTTAATATACCGAGGCAGCGGTCAAGGTCTGTCTTCACCTGCTTTTTATAGAGCCTGGCTTTTTCCTCCCCATCGGCCGTGAAATGATATAAGACGATTTCCTGAAAATCGACCTTAGGATCATTTCCCTTCAACTGCTTAGTGCGGTAAAGTATTCCTTGCTGCACCAGTTCATGGAGCGCACGGTAGATTTCACTTTGGGGAGGAGAATAGCCATATGCTTTGAAATCTCTCCGCAAATCCTCCAGCATTTGATAACCGTATCCCTTGTGCTGTTCTACCATCGTAATCAGATATACTTTAATAAAAGCCCGCTGGGCAATCATAAATGCCATCGGCAACCCCTCCTTGTAGTGGAATGACTATACCTGCATTCTTTCTAACCTCTTCAGTAAACTCTATTGAACACTCTATTGCATAACTCTAGTAAAACACTATTTACCAATTTTCACAACCTGAAGCCCCCGCTTGCTTAGGGTCCACTTTTTCCTTGTTTGTAAGATATAAGTGAAGATAAAATGGTGGTCATTCTCGTTGAAATGTGGGTGAGTGATTTTTTTGATTTTCCTATTGTGAATTTTTCATATGTTGAAATTAGGGTTATAGTGGTTGTTGTGATGGATGGTGCGCTGCCGCCTGACTAAAATAGAACTATATTGTTGTGTAACTTCTGGATTCCGCCATTTAGCCAGGTGCGGCAAATTCAGATGCACTTGAACCTCTCATTTCATCCAGATGCCTGTCGCGCCGATTTCTAATGTGCTTTCTGTGCAGCATACTGACACAGTTTCTGACACTTTTATGCGATCAGAAGTAGCCGCGCCTGTACCTCATCAAATTTTCGAGTGATCCACAATTTTCACAATGCATTATCTTCTATACAATAAAAAAACTGTTCTTCCGGCTTGCCAGCGGAAGAACAGTTTTTGTTAGTTCAATATGGGGTCAAGGAGACTGATAAAGCCCCTTGCAATCAAACTTTATTTACAATCTGTTACGGTTATAAGTATCGGTTGTATCCCTCTTGATCAAGGTGCCATCCACTGTAGTATCGCTGTAAAGGTTATTGTAACGACTGGAATTCAGAGATTGGCTGCCGCTGAATACCTCGTGGATATCCCGGCCCCTGCCGTTGTCATCTACGAGAACAAGAATTTTGCCGCTGTCGACATATCCTTCATATTCCTTGGCTTCATCCTCAGGGATACCAAGACCAATCAATCCGCCTACCAGACCACCGGCACCTGCACCAATAGCTGCTCCAGTGAGTGTTGCCACAATAGGTCCAGCCGCCAGAATGGGACCAATCCCCGGAATGGCCAATGCCCCGATTCCTGCGAGCAACCCGGTAATTCCGCCTACCACACCACCTGTAGCCGCGCCTGTCGCTACCCCTTCGGGAGCCATCGTACCTGTATCATCAGAAATGCTTTTTAATTCATCGCGGTCTCTTGTGATTACTGAGATTTCGTCATTGCTGACTCCTCGACTTTGAAGTCCTTCAATTGCTCTGGTCGCTTCTTGTTCCGTATCGAAAACTCCTACAATTTTGTTAGTCACTTGAAGCCCTCCTTCGTAATTGTGGTTCGCTACATTATTACCCTTTAGCGGCTGAACCAAACAGTTTACAGGAACAAGACTTCACAATTCCCTGAAAATTTATAGTTTTGTTATTCTGCGTACGATCAGTCGTCCCTGTTTAACAAGATGTATCCGTGCAGGTCGATTCACCGTCCTTATTTCACCGGATGTATCCGTGCGGGACGATTCATCGTTCTTATTTGACCGGATGTATCCGTGCAGGTCGATTCATCGTTCTTATTTGACCGGATGTATCCGTGTGGGACGATACATCGTCCCTATTTAACCGGATGTATCCGTGCGGGACGATTCATCGTTCTTATTTGACCGGATGTATCCGTGTGGGACGATTCATCGTCCCTATTTAACCGGACGGGTCCGGTTTGTAGGCGCCGCCTGCAGCGGATCATCCGGCCAATAATGCTTGGGATATCTGCCTTTGAGATCCTTCTTAACCTCGAAATAGGTACTGCGCCAAAAGCTCGCCAGATCGGAGGTGACCTGCATCGGCCGTCTCGCCGGTGACAGCAGATGCAGCAGTACAGGAACTTGCCCCATGCCGATTCTCGGTGTATCTACCTGTCCGAACATCTCCTGGAGTCTTACTGCCAGCACAGGCGCACCCGAATTGCCGTAATCCAGCGGTATCCGAGATCCGCTGGGCACCGCGATATGTGTCGGAGCTTCCTTGTCCAGCTTCTGTCTGCTGTTCCAGTCCAGCATTCCTTCAAGCGCCCGGCTTAAGGGAAGACGCTGAAGATCACGCAGGTTGCGCATGCCCTGGATGAAGGGCCTCAGCCATTCATCCAGCGAGCCAAGCAAGGCTTCATCTGCCACATCAGGCCAATCCGTCCGCAGTCCATGCATGAATGCCATCCGCTGCCGCAACTGCACTGTTCCTTTATCCCAAGGCAATAGCTCCAGACCTTCTGCGGATATCACCCCCAGCAGAACATCCTCCGTCTCTTCTGCCGTAGGCCGCTCATGCGAGGTCTCTTTCAATACCAGAGCGCCGAGCAGCGTGCGCCGGCGTGCCTTGACGCTTCCGCTCTCTTTGTCCCAGTAGACCTCCCGTTCCTCTGTAAAACTGCCCGCATGATGACGGAGCAGTTCTTCTTCAGGCAGATCTGCGGCCAGCATGATCCGTCCCTGCCCGGCGCGGTCGTCCACGCCGGCGGCAACAATATAGGGCGAACGCGACAGCGGCTGCCCTTCCCGCATCGCCGCCCCCCGGCCGCCGGCCAGCAGAAACGCGCCATCGCCGCGTTTCTGCCCGACCCGGTCGGGATAGGCGAACGACAGCAGCAGCCCTGTGCCGCTGCTGTCTCGGGGCACTTCCGGCGCGGCCTGCAGCTGCGCCAGGAGATTCCGGCTCTCGCGCTGCACCGCGCGCAAGATCGCCGGGTCCGCTCCGCCCAACTCGGCGGAGCGCTCGAACCTCAACAGCGCCTCCACGCGCAGCGTGAGGTCGCTGTCCGCAGCGGCGGGACCCTTGAAGAGGTCCCGCTCCTGCAGCAGCACCGCCAGCCGGCAGGCGAGCGGCGCAGCGCCAAGCTCTGCCGCGCGTAGCAGCATATGCGCGGCACGCGGGTGCGCGCCAAGCGCTGCCATGCTGCGGCCGTGCGGCGTGATGGCGCCGCCGGCATCCAGCGCGCCGAGCTGGCGCAGCAGCGCAGCACCCTGCGCGTAAGGCGCGGCGGGAGGCGCATCCAGCCAGGACAGCGCGGCAGGATCGCGCACGCCCCACAGCGCCAGCTCCAGCGCGAGCTGCGCCAGGTCGGTTTCCATGATTTCCGGCACGTTGTCATCCGGAAGACGGTGATGCTCCTCGCTGCTCCACAGCCGGTAGCAGACTCCCGGTGCAGTCCGCCCTGCCCGGCCGCGCCGTTGATCCGCCGATGCCTTCGAGACCGGTACTGTTGTCAGCCGCGGCATGCCGGTGCGCGGAGAAAATACCTGCGTACGGCGCTGTCCGGTGTCAATCACCGTGCGCACCCCTTCGATGGTCAAGCTTGTTTCGGCGATGGAAGTCGCCAATACAACCTTGCGCTCACCCGGCACGGCTGGAGCCACTGCCGCATCCTGCATGGCCTGCGGGAGCTGGCCATACAGCGGCCGCAGCACCGTCCCTTGGGGAAGCGCCCTGCTCTGCAGCTCACGTTCGGTACGGCGGATCTCCCGTTCGCCGGGCAGGAACACCAGTACATCACCGGGCTGCTCATCCAGGGCCCGGCGGACTGCCGTAGCCGCAGCAAGCTCCAGTTGCGCTGTGCCTGATCCCGGAACATAAATCGTCTCCACCGGATAGGTGCGGCCGGGACAATTCACTACCGGCGCTCCGCCAAGCAGCGCCGACACCCGTTCTCCATCCAGTGTAGCTGACATTATGAGAATACGCAGATCTTCACGCAGCACAGACTGCGCCTCCAGCGTCAGTGCCAGCCCGAGATCAGCATGAAGACTGCGCTCATGAAATTCATCAAAAATAATAAGTCCAACATCGCCAAGCGAAGGATCGCTTTGCAGCATTCTCGTCAGCACACCTTCGGTCACAACAACAATCCGTGTATTTTTGCCAACCTTGCTGTCCATACGCATCCGGTAGCCTACCGTCTGTCCCACACTCTCTCCAAGGCAGGCCGCCATATAGACAGCCGCTGAACGGGCTGCAAGCCTTCTGGGCTCCAGCATAAGAATACTCTTGCCAGACATCCACGGCTCGTCCAAAAAAGCCGGGGGTGTTCCGGTCGTCTTCCCCGCACCGGGTTCGGCAATAAGTACAGCTGCTTTATTCTTATTCAGTATCAATTTCAGGTCAGGAAGCACCTGCATAATAGGAAGCTGTTTCATCTTTTCTCTCCATAATCTGTGATTAACTTGGTATAATTGGCAGCGCGTATTGCATCTTTCCTGCCTAATCATCATGGGCGAAACGATCCTAAATTTCAAGATGCTTCATAAAGTTACATCGAACTCACAGTCGGATACACATGTACCGAAAGATAAAAAAAAGCCTGCCGCCCTTCCGGGCGCAGACTTATTCTTCTTCACTCAGCAGCTTCTGACAAATTTTATCGCCGTACTCCAGGATGGAACTGCTGCTCCCCAGCCCACGCTGCCTCAGCAGTTCCTGCAGCCGAAGTCGCTTCATGGAGAGCTTGTTCTCCAGCGTTTTCTGCTCACCAGAACCAGAATCTCCGCTGTTGCGGCATGCTGCCAGCAGTTCCTCAAGGGTTACACATTCCTTACGCAGTGTGATCTCTTCCGGCAGCAACCCGGCATTTTTCATAATCTTGAATGACATCCGCAGTTCCTCAGGAACCCCCGACAAGTCCTCCAGCTCCAGCGGCTTTCCAGCCCCGGGAAGATTCTTGAATTCCCCGCTCCGCATCGCTTCCTGAATCCGCTGCTCCGCCAGCCATGACAGCATGCCCATATCGTACCGCTCCTTGTGTTCAGAACCCGTTTTGCTTCTTATTTTATCACAGCCGCTATGTCATTTCATTTCTGCTTGGGTTTATGATAACCGCGGTCTCCGTAGGGAGACAGCTGATCCATCCATTTGCTCTCCAGGTCGGGAAGCTGCTTTCTGTACTTGGCCAGCTCGGACACGGATGCCACAAAATCCTCCTCCGGTTTGATTTGTTCCAGAATCTCAAAACGGAAGGCCTCTTCTCCGTACTCTACCCAGTCGGCCATCAGCGATTTATTGTCATGGCTATTAATATCGAGCATAAATTTATGCTTGTTCCATACGCCTTCCAGGTTAAGGCTGCTGCCTACAAAAGACTTATCGTTCTTCGTATTCACAATCCGGTATACACCCATCGGCCGATGAGAGTGGGCATAATCATAGGCCAGTTCTTTGCGTTTTGCTTTTTCCATTATTCCTGATCTCTCCTTCAATAATAAGCTCTGTCCCGGTCCACAGGCTCTATAATTTAACCCAGTAGCTGCTGCCGTCATCCTCGCGGTCCAGCAAGCCATAATCAATCAGATAGCGCCGCAGTGTGACATGATCGGGGAAGGCTTCACCCAGAATGGCGTTAACCTCTTTCTCACTGTATTTGCGGCCGGCGGCAAACCTCTTAATCAGCTGGCGAAGAATGGCGGCTTTCCGCTTCTGCTTCTTGGGAAATTCGGATAACGGGCCATCCAGTCCCTCCTTAAAATAAGTCCCAAGGATCTCGGCATTCTCCTCTTCCGTAATAGCAAAACGTTCATCGACCATGGAAGTGGAGCGCGGGATACTTACAAATGGTGAAGAAACACCCGGTTTCTCCTCAGCAAGCTCCATGACGGCAAGAAACAATTTGGCTTGCTTGACCTTCTCACGCAGTGTGAACCGGTGATTCCGCACTGTGGAAGTACTGCCGATTCCTAGCTCCTTGGCAACCTCCCCGTCACTGAGGCTCTGATGAAATGCAAGCAGCAGCCCTTTCTGCAGATCCGTCAGCCCTATAAGTTTCTTATCCATTCCGAGCAGCCAATTAAACATGGTGCCATGAACATTAGCCACATGAAGCGCAGCATATTTCTCTGCCTCATAGTAATGGTTGTCATTCTTATAGATAATACCCTTCTCATATTCCTCACCGCATACCAGACAGGTATAGATTCCTGAACGGTCTCGCGTCTCAAAAATATAACCTTGCTTTAACTCTTCAATCGAGGCATTCCAGAATTTTTCCGAAATACTGACTGAACCCTTTCCTTCCGGCAACTCAATCACCCAATCCACTTTATTTAATATAGACATATTATCATTTTGTTTGTTATTTTACAACTATCTAATTAGATTGTTTAGTTTTTGTTCTTGTGAAAAAAATAAAAAACACCACCTTTCGGCAGTGCTTCATTCCTTTTATTGTTCAGCATCCGATTTTATGAACTACCCTAGAGTGTAGCCGAGGCTTGTTTCAGCAATGCACCCAGCAGCTCATAATCAACCGGTTTGCCTTCAAGCAGTTTGGCTGTTCTTCTTTCCGGTTTTCCGGCTTCGAACAATCCGTCAGGAGCTTCCAATTCTGCTGCATTGAAGATGGAAAAGGTCACCCACCCCTTAGCGGTGGTAATAACTGCAGCATACTTGCCGTTTTTAAGAAAATGCGGTTTGCCGTATTGAATACGCTCCTGTACCTCCGGAATGGAATCATGAACCAGCTGGCGGAGTTGATTACACAGCTCAATTTGCCATGGCTGTTGGACACTGTTAATGAAATCTGTAACCTCTTGATTCATAGGATCACCTTTTTCTGTGATAGATTATTTAATGCTTAACCTACTGCTCTCTTGCGATGGCGGCAATCTCCCGGCTTTCCAGAATATCACGGTCAGATCCATGGACTGATAGATGAATCATAGCCAGACCGATCTCTTTTAGTGAAACCGCATATTTAGGGAAAAGCGCCCGCACCACAGGGTAGAGCCATTGTATAGCATATAATACTTATGAGTCCGGGTCAGCCCAGGCCCTTTAGCTGAAATGTTACCATAACCTGTATGTTTACAACAAGAAAAACACAGCAAACAGCCTCAACCCTGATCATTGATCTGATCACCGGTTAAGGCTGTTTGCTGGGAAGCAGATGATTTATCACCCGCTGCGTTATGGGTTAGGACAACAGCGATTCTGCTCCGTCGATCACAATCTGCGCACCCGTTATATGAATGGATTCATCCGAGGCTAGGAAAGCAACCAGATCCGCTACATTTTCCGGCTTGCCCGGTCCATCCGCGAGTGGCTGTGCCCCTTCCGGAAATTCAATCGGAATCACGATAGCTTCCATATCCTCATTAAATTCCGTGCTCTCATCAATATTGGTGGAGATCGCACCCGGACAGATTACATTGACCCGGATTTTGAACTTGGCCAGCTCCAGTGCCGCCATCTTGGCAAAGGCTACCTGACCGGCTTTAGTTGTGCTGTATGGGGACCAGCCGAAGCTGGCGAATCTGCTGTTACCGTTAATCGAGCTGGTGATAATGATGCTGCCTTTCCCTTTATCCTTCAGATGGGGAATGCTGTACTTCAGCGTCAGGAAGGTTCCGGTCAGATTGACCGATATGGTGCGTTCCCAATCACTAAGGCTGAGTTCCTCAATCGGACCCACAGCTCCGTTAATTCCAGCATTGGCGAACACAATATCAAGACCTCCGAAATGCTCGACGGTTCTGCGTACTGCTTCTTTCATCCGTTCCTCATCCGAGGTGTCTACGTCAATAGCCAGTGCACAATCCTTGCGGAGTTTGTTCAGCTTCTGCTCCAGGATCGAAGTACGCTCATTCACCAGATCAAACAAGGCTACATTTGCACCTTCGCGCGCCATTTGAATCGCCGTCGCTCTGCCGATTCCCGAGCCCGCACCTGTGATTATGGCTGTTTTTCCAAGAAAACGCTGCTTTTTAGCTATATTTGGGCTCATATGTACACTCTCCTTCCGATTCGTCCATCCAAGTGGCTCTGTTTCAAGATTACCCAAATCGACCTTGATTATAATCAGCTTATGCAAAATTTGTGCAAACCAAGCAGCAAGTTGCACTAAAGATGCACAAAACAAGAGGATATGACCCGGTTGTCTCATTCAGATACAAAACTAAGCCCCACAATGTGGGGCTTAGTTTTGTACATTTAGTTTCCCAGCTGACGGACATCCACCTTCACGGTGAGCGTGCCCGATACTCCGCGGTAGACACCTTTGACCGGTACAATATCCTTGTAATCCCGGCCATGCCCAAGTTTGATATAACGCCAGCTTACTTCTACATTATTGGTGGGATCAAAACCAAGCCAGCCCGTGCCGGGAATATGCGTCTCCACCCAGGCATGCGAAGCCTGCTCGAAATTGGCATTGGCTCCCTGCAAATCACCAACAAAATGATACCCGCTAACATATCTGGAAGGCAGACCGACACTGCGGCAGACCGCAATCATTAAGTGTGCGTAATCCTGGCAGACGCCGCGCTTCAGCTTTAATGCTTTTTTCACAGTCGTGTTCACACTGGTAGCTTCGGGATCATACGTAAATTGCTCGTAGATGGTCGAAGACAGCTTTTTGGTCCACTCGTACATATCATCGGCTTCGTCAAAGGGATGCTGTGAAGCAAATTCAACCAGCTCAGGAGTCACTTCCGTATAACGTGTCGGCAAGATGAACTCAACATACCGGTTCTGGAATTTCTCATCATTGAGCAGTCTTACCTGCTCTTCCAGCGGAAGATGCGGCAGATCGTTACCCTGTGCTTTATCTAAAGTCACTACGGTCGCCTTGGTATGGATGACCATCTCCGTATGCGGCTTGTTCACGGAATAAGCATGAACCCGGTTGCCAAAGAAATCCTCGTAAGTCAGCAAATTGGCGGGGGGAAATACCTCTACCTCATGATGGTAGCAGGACTGGCGGTAATTCGTGCGCGGCGTCAGCCTGATTTCATTGACACTGTCCGTAACCGGCTCGGGATAGCTGTAGGTGGTCGTATGATGGATTTGAATTTTCATACCCGCACTCCTTCGCGGCGAAAAAAGGCGCCTTCCATCGTTTTGCCCAGTCTCTGGCATGATAACATCAGCGAATGCAGCACATCCTCGACGAGATCGCCGGACATTTCTTCTTTCTCCATATAATCCAGCTCCGCTTTGATCTTTCCAGCCTGGCGAATGACCTTCTCATGCCCGGAGCCCTTCTCAGAAGTATCCAGCTCGAGCTTGGCTAAATGCTCCTCCAATTTATGGAATGAAAAGCGGATCGAACGCGGAAAAGAGGCATTCACAATGAGGAACTCCAGAATACTCTCCGGCGACATGGCATCTGCATAATACCTTCGGAAGGATTGATATCCGCTCACGGATTTCAGCACCGCCTGAAGCTGGGTATAAATTGCGTTAATATCCTTAGACTTGCACTGTACAGTGACCGCCTGCAGAATCCGTGTCGTGTTCTCTGCCCGTTCCAGAAAGCGGCCGCTTTCAATAAAATGCCATTCATTTCCCCTCAGCATGACAGACTGCTCTGCACCGAGGAACATCGCCGCCCGCTCTTTGACCTGCTGATAGAAATGATGCGGCCCCCGCATAATATCCGCTACCGACTGCTCTGCGAGCCACAGATTAAAACCGTTGGCAATATCCCACAGCTCGCTTGGCAAATGCTGACGCAGAGTGCGCAGATTGTTGCGCGCTTGATGAACACAAGAGAATAAAGAATTGGAATTGCCCAGATCCAGCGTAATGAAGGACAATACATCCTGTTCCGAAAAGCTGTCAAATTGCCGCAGGTATTCATTTCTGACCCCGAGCGCATCAATCAGCCTCGACCATTTATGTCCTTCCTCCTGGAAGTCCTCTTCCTGTTGAATATGATAATGCACATCGATAAGCCGCGCATGATTCTCTGCCCGTTCAATATACCGGCCGATCCAAAACAAAGCCTCCGCATTACGATTCAGCATCCTCGCCACTCCCTCATCTAACATAGTGATTCGGCATTTTATGATCCAGAAGCAATATGCATTTCCCTCAGGCCATGACCCAGGTATCCTTGACCCCACCGCCTTGTGAAGAATTCACGACCAGCGACCCTTCCTTCATGGCAACCCGGGTTAACCCTCCGGGAATCACATGCGGCTTGCGGTCCGCACCCATGAGCACGAATGCACGGAGATCAATATGACGCGGAGCCATTGTCCCTCCTGACAATACCGGCGCTCTCGACAGCGACATAATCGGTTGGGCGATGTAACGGGCAGGGTCAGCGAGGATCTTGAGCCGGAAATCAACGAGTTCCTCCTTAGTAGCTTCGCTTCCAATCAGCATGCCGTAACCGCCGGAGAGTGAGGTCTCCTTCACGACCATCTCCGCAAGATTATCGAGCACATACTGGCGTTCCTGCGGACGCGATAACAGGTAGGTGGGGACATTACCCAGAATCGGCTCTTCATTGAGATAATACCTGATCATATCTGGAACATAGACATACATGGCTTTGTCATCGGCTACTCCGGTTCCCGGTGCATTGGCGATGGCAATGTTGCCTGCCCTGTAAGCATTCATCAGTCCGGCGACACCAAGCAGGGAGCTGGGCTGGAACGCCAGCGGATCGATATAATCATCATCCAAACGGCGGTACAACACATCTACACGGCGCAGACCATTCATTTCTTTCAGATAAATTTTGTGGTCCTGGGCCACCAGATCACGGCCTTCTACAAGATGAATGCCCATCTGTTGTGCCAGGAAAGCATGTTCATAATAAGCGGAGTTATATTCTCCCGGGGTCAGAAGCGCAATAACCGGATCTTTGGTCCTCGACGGAGATAAACTCCGCAGTACAGACAGAAAACGGTTTAAGCTATGATCCACATCCCGGATGGAGCTGGCGAAAGACAATTCGGGGAAAAGCTGATTCATGAGTGATCTGCCTTTAAACAGATAGGAAAAGCCGGAAGGAGTACGCAGGTTGTCTTCGAGCACATAATACTCTCCGTCATGATGGCGGATCAGGTCAATGCCCGAGGTAGTGACATAAGCACCGCCGGGGACTCGCAGTCCCGCCATCTCCGGCCGGAAATAACAGTTGGAGATAATCATGCGGCGCGGGACAATCCCGTCTTTTACAATGTATTGCTCGTGGTAAATATCATGGATGAACAGGTTCAAAGCCGTGATCCGCTGGACAATGCCGGCCTCAAGCCTCTCCCATTCCCCCTTGGGGATAATCCGCGGAATCATATCGAAAGGAATCGTTCGTTCCATCGGATGATCCTGTGCCGGGTTGTACAGCGTAAAGGTTATACCTTCTTCCATCATCCGGCGCTGCAGCAGCTTCTGCTTGCCTTGCAGCTCTTCAGGGCTCATCCCGGAAAACATGCGGTTCACATGTTTGTAATGAGGACGGATGCTCCGTTCATCGGCATACATTTCATCATAGAAATGCTGCAGCGGATACGGAGACAGACCGGGCAAAGGATCAAGTTTGGACATGAGCCCGACTCCTTTCGGATCAATATAATGTGTGAAGTTTGTTGACAAGCTAGTTCGTAATTTAAGAATTAAGTATTAAAATATTAAATACTACTCTCATAATACGTAAATGATATTGTTCATGTCAATATATATAACAACAAAATGGAGTTTACACCCCATCCAGCATTCGTGGAATCGCTTCCTTTCTCATGAGTTTAGTTTTCGGGAGCACGAAAGTGAATTATACATTGAATTGTATGCAGCTGAGTTGACAAGCAGTACTATTATGAATTTTTCATATAATGTTTTTTTAATATAAGTATCCAAATATAAAAGCACCTGTTCCTTCTATTTAAAGAGGGGGTAGCTTTTCCACAAAAAAAACTGGTGGCAGTTGTTTTTTCACACAATCAGTCATGACAAAAGCCCTGCAGAACGGGAACCGTTCTGCAGGGCTTTTATGGTAATCATAGTTCATCCTCGTTTGAAGCGCCTGCGGCGAGTTACTCCTGCGCTTCCTTCTGATCTTCGTCAGAGATCATCCCGGCGAACAGGGCATGGACGAACTGTCCGGAATCAAATGGCTGCAAATCCTCCATTTTCTCACCCAGTCCAACCAGCTTCACCGGCAGATTCATTTCCTGGCGGATCGCCACAACAATTCCGCCTTTGGCGGTTCCGTCCAGCTTGGTCAGCACCAGGCCGGTAACGCCACTTTTTTCACCAAAAAGTTTCGCCTGCGTCAAGGCATTCTGACCGGTAGTCGCATCCAGCACCATCAGCACCTCATGCGGAGCGCTGGGAATTTCACGCTGAATGACCCGGAAGATCTTGTTCAGCTCTTCCATCAGGTTGCTCTTGTTCTGCAGTCTTCCCGCCGTATCGCAAATCAGCACATCCACATTCCGCTGTTTGGCTGCCTGCACCGCATCGAACATCACTGCAGCCGGGTCAGAGCCCGCCTGCTGCTTGATGACGTCAACACCAGCCCGTTGGCCCCAGACCTCAAGCTGCTCAATCGCTCCGGCCCGGAAGGTATCGCCTGCGGCGAGAAGAACCTTTTTACCCTCCTGTTTGTAGCGGTGTGCCAGCTTGCCGATTGTTGTTGTCTTGCCGACACCGTTTACGCCGACGAACAGAATAACAGTAATTCCGTCTGGATTCTCTTTCAGACTGTTGTCGTCATCACCGCGCAGCAGCTCCATCAATTTGCGGGAGAGGATCGGCTGCAGCTCCGAGGCATCCTCAATCCGTTTCTGCTTCACTTCAGCCCGAAGCTCTTCAACAAGTGACATTACCGTATTTACCCCGACATCGGCACCGATTAAAATCTCTTCCAGTTCCTCATAAAACTCTTCATCTATTTTTTTACGGCGGATGATGAGGTCGGATACCTTCTCAACAAAACCCTTGCGGGTCTTCTCCAGACCATCGCGGAACTGTTTGGTAACCGTTTCGGTTTTACCGGAAATACTTTCTTTCAGTTTCTTAAAAAAACTCATGCTCTTCCTCCTCTTATCGTTAAGACACCAGATTCCCCGGTTCATTTTCGAAATACTATGCTTTCACTTAGGCAATCTCCGCTTCCTCATCCTCCAGCTTCACCGAGACAAGCTTCGATACGCCGCCTTCTTCCATCGTTACACCATACAGCACATCCGCTTCCTCCATGGTTCCTTTGCGGTGGGTAACCACGATAAACTGTGTCTGCTCCGAGAACTCGCGCAGATACTGGGCAAAGCGGACTACGTTCGCTTCATCCAGTGCCGCTTCCACCTCATCCAGCACACAGAAAGGCACTGGCTTGACCTGCAGGATGGCGAACAGCAGTGCCATAGCGGTCAATGCGCGTTCACCGCCTGACAACAGCTGCAGATTCTGCAGTTTCTTGCCGGGAGGCTGGGCGACAATATCTATGCCTGTGTCGAGCATATGCTCGGGATCAAGCAGCATGAGGTCCGCCCGTCCGCCGCCGAACAGCTTCGAGAAAACCGTGCCGAATTCACGGCGGATGGCATCGAAGGTCTGCTTGAAGCGTTTGGACATCTCTTCTTCCATCTCATGAATGACAAGGTAAAGCGTTGTTTTGGCCTCCACCAGATCATCCTTCTGGCCGCTGAGGAAAGTATAACGTTCATGCACGCGCTGATACTCCTCGATGGCCCCCAGGTTCACTTCGCCAAGCGCAGATATACTGCGCTTCAGACGCTGCACCTCCAGCTGTGCGGCCGGCACATCCTCGGGAACCGGATAACGCTGCTTCGCCAGTTCATAACTCAGCTCGTAATCATCGCTCAGTTTACGGAGAATGTTGTCCAGCTCAACATCAAGCCGTCCTACAGCTACCTCGGTGGAACGCAGCTTGTCCTCCACGGCCTTTAAAGCCTGCCGCTGGTCTTTGGTTTCACCTTCGGCGAGCTCCAGCTTGCGGGTTAACGCCGCCCGTTCAGCTCGCGCTAAATCAAGCGTACCGGCCGTCTCTTCTTTCTTCAAGCGGTAGTTGTTCAGATCTTCCTTCTGTTTGACCGCTTCGCGTGAATTCTCTTCGAGATCCTTCTCGATGGTCATAAGCAGACTTCGGCTCTGGCGCAGCTCTTTATCCTGCGATCCGGCGTCTTGCCTCATGCGTCTAAGCTGTTCCTCCAGTGAGAAAATCTCCTGGTCCAGCTTACCCTCACTTACCTTCATGCCGGTCAGCTTACCCTGCAGCTCTTCCTTAGCCGTTTCACTTGCTTTGCGCTCCGATTCGGCATTGCGGATGGCCTCATGGGAATCCTTCTCTTCTTTCTCCAGCCGCGCTAGCTCGGCAACCGCCTGATTGCGGCTCTCTTCCAGACTGCGGACTTCACTCTCAAAGCCGCTGCGCTCCGCACCCGCACCATCCACCTGCTCCTGAACATGGCGCAGTTCCTGTTCGAGCTGCTTCAAATCACCAGAGACCCGTTGCTCCTCCAGACGTTTCTCGTCCCCGTCATGGCGCAGCTGCTCCAGCTTCTTCGCAGCGTTCTCCTGCTCCTCGCGAAGTTTGGCAATGCCTTGCTTCAGCTTGACAATCTGGCGTTCGCTTTCTTCAATTTCACCGAACAGCTGGTCGAGCTGGCGTTTACGGCTCAGCAGGCTGTTGTTCTTCTTATGCTGGCTGCCCCCGGTCATCGAACCGCCGGCATTGACAACATCACCTTCCAGCGTAACTACACGGTAGCGGTATTGGCATTTGGCGGCGATCCGGTTAGCCTGTTCCAAACTTTCTGCAATAACGACATTTCCGAGCAAGCTGCCGACAATGCTTGCGTATTTGTCCTCATAACCGACCAGATCACTGCCGATGCCGACAAAACCTTCCGCACCTTCCACCATACTGCGGTCGCTGCCGGTAATCTGCCGGGGCCGGATGACATCCAGCGGCAGAAATGTAGCACGTCCCAGCTGGCGCTGCTTCAGAAAGGCAATCGCTTGACGGGAGACGGCTTCATTATCCATAACCACATGCTGAAGCGATGCGCCTAGCGCTGTTTCCACAGCCAGCTCCAGTCGTTCCGGCACGGAGATCAGCTCCGCTACTGCACCGTGCACACCACTTAGCTGGCCTTTGCGCGCTCCCTTAAGGACCTCTTTGACTCCAAGCATAAATCCGTCAAAATCGTCCTGCATTTCCTTCATCGTCTCATGCCGGGAAACCTGGGCTTCGCGCTTCTGTTCCCATTTACGGAGTCCGCTCTGCGTTTCCTCCAGCAACTTCTGGCGTTTACTGGTCTGCTCGCTCTCCGTGATGTAGGCGCCGCGCAGCGTTCCAATCTCTTTGCCGAGTGTAGCGATGGTATCCTTCAGACCCTTCTGCGAAGCAGACAACTCCGCGAGCCGCGCGACCCATTTGCCGCTTTCCTCAACGCTGCGGCTCATCCGCCGCTCCAAGGCTTCCTTCTGCTGATCCGCGTATCGAATTTCGTTGCGGGCCTGGGCCATCAGGTTCATCAGCTCAAGCAAGGCGCTTTTCAGCTTCTCTTCCTTGCTTTGGCTAATCCCGCCAGCCACTCCTTCCAGCCGGACTTCCTCATCTGCCAGTTGAGCGCGCAGCTCCTCCAGAGCCTGTCTTGACTGCTGCAGCTTATGCTCCAGCTCTGCCAGCTCGCGCTGTCTACCCTCTGAGCGCTCTCCTACCGAGCCCAGTGTAAGCATCAATTGCTCGCGGTTGTTCTCCAGGTTGCGCTTGCGCTCCTTCAGCACTTCGCCGTAACCTTCGCTTTTCTCATTCGCTTCACTGTAACGAAGCAGCTGTTCCTGCAGCTGTTCTACCTGTGCCTCCAGCGCTCGCAGCTCAGAACGCCCGCTCTCCAGCTTGGCGTCATGGGCCGAAACGACAGTGGACAGCTCAAGCTGTTCGACCTGCAGCGTTTCAAGCCGGGCATTGCCTTCCTTCCAGGCGGTATGAATGCCTTCTATCTGGTGCACGTACACGGAGATTTCCGTCTGTTTCAGCTGCTCGCGCAGCTCCTTATAGCGGATGGCCTTCTCCGATTGATCCTTGAGCGGGCCTACCTGATCCTCCAGCTCGCTGATCAAATCATGAATCCGGAGCAGATTCTGCTCGGTTTCGTCCAGCTTGCGGCCCGCGTCTTTTTTGCGTGATTTATACTTAACAATACCTGAGGCCTCTTCAAAAATACCGCGGCGATCCTCGGAACGCGTACTCAGAATTTCTTCAATCCGGCCTTGTCCGATAATCGAATAAGCCTCGCGTCCGATGCCGGTATCCATAAACAGCTCTGTGATATCCTTCAGCCTGCAGGCCTGCTTATTGATTAAATATTCACTTTCACCGCTGCGGTGCACACGGCGCGTTACTGTAACTTCGCTGAAATCGAGCGGCAGGACATGATCCTCATTATCCAGCGTGAGCGACACTTCACCGTAATTCACGGCTTTGCGTGCGTCACTTCCGGCAAAAATGATATCCTCCATCTTGCCGCCGCGCAGCGATTTGGCGCTCTGTTCACCGAGCACCCAGCGGATGCCGTCGGAAATATTGCTTTTGCCGCTGCCGTTCGGGCCAACGACGGCCGTTATGCCGCGTACAAATTCCATTTCCGTTTTGTCGGCAAATGATTTAAATCCCGCTAATTCAATCCGTTTCAAAAACATAACTCGCCTATCACCTCTGACCCATTATACCATAGCGTTCAACTCCTAAAATAGCTCTGATTCATGAAGAACGCAAAGGCTGTATGTGAGATATTAAATTGACACTTTTTAGGAAAAGTGGTGTAGTAAGGGTGTGTTTTTAGATGGTATTATTTCTCATTTAAAGGAAATGTTGAGATATTCAATTTCTAAAGAAAAAGGGTGATTGCATTGAAACTCGGACCCGAGCGACATGGGGAAATTATACGTTACCGCAGTGGCCATATCACGATGGAGGAAGATCTTATCGTTACGGAACATCCGGTCACAATCAAAATAAACGGTGATGAATTCGTCACTCTGGTATGCACGCCTGAATATATCGAGGACATGGTTATCGGTTATTTAGCATCCGAAGGAATCATTAGAGGGTTCCAGGATATCAAGGCGATTTGGAGTCAGGAAGAAGAAGGTTTCGTCCACGTAACTATAGACCACTTAAGCCCATTACACCGTCAGCTGTTCGCCAAGCGATATGTAACTTCCTGCTGCGGGTCAAGCCGGCATGGCTTCGTCTACGTTAATGATGCCAGAACGGCCAAAATTGCGAACGGGGTACATGTGTCACTTTCTTTCGACGATTGTTTCCGCTTAATGGAGGAAGTGCAAACCGGATCAGAGCTGTTCCACCGCACCGGTGGCGTTCATTCTGCTGCAATTTGCGATGCCGGCGGGGTGCTGCTGGCCCGCAGTGACATTGGGCGTCATAATGCACTGGACAAAATTTACGGTTACTGCCTGAAGCAACATTTGAATCTCAATGACAAAATTGTTATCTTCAGCGGACGGATCTCTTCGGAAATCTTATTGAAGGTAGCCAAAATAGGCTGTGAAATGATTTTGTCCAAATCTGCCCCCACCGGACTAGCGCTTGAGCTGGCGGAACAGTTGGGAATCACCACCGTTGGTTTCATTCGTCAGAATTCATGTAATGTGTATACCCGTCCGGATCGTATCTCCGGTTGTCCCGCTTTCCCCCCTCCGTGAACCTCAAATTTCAAGCACAAAAATCACTGTTCTCTATTTTTACTTTTGTTACAATTTTTTCTAGGACTTCACAATTGTTATTTTTTGGTTATAGGGTTATTCCCCTCCATGATAGGGAGTGATGTCAACGGAACAATTGCTGGATCGATTATATGAAGAAGAATCACTGGAAGCTCAAGAGATTATTGCTGTGCTGAGGAACCCGGATCAAAATCTAAAAAAGCGGCTTCATCACCTGGCCCATTTGAAAAGAATGGAACGTTATGGCGACCGTGTATTTTTGCGTGGGCTGATCGAATTCTCTAATATTTGCAAACAGAACTGCCTGTATTGCGGCATACGCTCCGGCAATAAGACGGTCAGCCGCTATCGGCTCCAACCTGAAGAAATCTTGGAATGCTGCCGGGAAGGGTATGATCTGGGCTATCGTACCTTTGTTCTGCAGAGCGGAGAAGACGACTGGTATACCACTGAGAAGCTGACCGAGCTCATTATACGCATCAAAACACTCTATCCGGATACCGCGGTAACACTGTCGATTGGCGAACGGGATGATGAGACTTACGCTACACTGCTCGCGGCTGGAGCTGACCGTTACTTGCTGCGCCATGAGACGGCCTCCCGCAAGCTATACCAAGCCCTGCACCCGACCATGACCTTTGACAGCCGCAGGAATCGGTTGGACGCTCTCAAGTCCCTCGGCTATCAGGTGGGTGCAGGCTTTATGGTTGGTTTACCAGGACAAACGCCCGGGGATTTGGCTGAAGACCTGCTGTATCTTAAGGCGCTTGAACCGGATATGATCGGCATTGGCCCTTTTTTGCCCCATCAGGCCACACCCTTAAAGGACGAGCCGGCCGGAACAGTAATAAATACATTGGATATGATTGCTCTTGCCCGGCTTTTCGTGCCGAATGCCCTAATCCCTGCTACAACAGCCATGGGAACCGCTCACCCGAACGGGCGGGAGCTGGCGTTGCAAGCAGGCGCTAATGTGGTCATGCCTAATCTCTCTCCTTTGACTGTACGAGCCCAATATACGCTCTACAACAACAAAATCTGTCTGGGTGATGAATCGGCCCAATGCAGATTCTGCCTGGAACAGCGGATTGAAGCTGCCGGCTTCCATGTGGATATGGGCCGGGGAGATAGTCTGAATCATCTATCCCGCACTTCTGCACAGCAGGTTCCATTATAAGGAAGCCACCGAATCAGCCTGTTGTCATCTCGCAATCGAGTTGTAAGAGTCCAAGTCTGCTTGTCAATCCAATAATGAACCCAGAAAGAAGTGGATGTTCGTGAGCCGAGTTAATGAAAGTCGTCCGGCGGATTTCATTCAGGACGAAGAGATCAAAGAAGCGCTGCAATTTGGAGAAAATGCCGTATCGGATCGAGCCAAGGTGTCCGCAATTCTTGCGAAAGCCAGACAATGTAAAGGACTGACCTCACAAGAAGCAGCTGTCCTCTTAAATGTGGAAGATCAGGAAACACTGAATGAGATTTATCAGGTATCCAGAGATATCAAGGAACGGATCTACGGCAACCGGATTGTATTGTTTGCACCGCTCTATGTCAGCAACTACTGTGTCAATAATTGCGAGTACTGCGGTTACAAACATTCCAATTCTGAATTCACTCGCAGCCGCTTAACCTCAGATGAAATTGCCCAGGAAGTTACCGTTCTGCAGTCTCTGGGACACAAACGGCTTGTGCTGGAAGCAGGTGAGGATCCCCGCAATTGTTCCATCGATTATATTCTCGACTGCATAAAGACCATTTACGATACGAAGCTAGACAATGGCAGTATCCGCCGGATCAATGTCAATATCGCTGCAACCACATTCGATGACTACATCAAGCTGGCTGAGGCGGGAATTGGAACTTATATTTTATTTCAGGAGACTTATCATAGACCTAGTTACAAGCAATACCATCCACAAGGACCCAAAAGTGATTATGATTGGCATACGACCGCCATGGACAGGGCCATGAAAGCCGGTATCGAGGATGTTGGTATTGGTGTTCTGTATGGGCTCTATGATTATAAATATGAAACGATAGCCATGTTAAAACATGCCGAGCATCTGGAACAGGCCTATGGCTGCGGACCGCATACGATTTCCGTCCCCCGCCTGCGCGAAGCGGAGAATGTGAACCTGGACAATTACCCTTACTTGGTCAGCGATCCGGATTTCGCCAAAATCGTCGCCGTTCTGCGAATAGCCGTTCCCTATACAGGAATGATACTCTCTACCCGCGAAGACGCTGAATTTCGTGATCAGATAATCAAACTCGGCATTTCCCAAATCAGCGCAGGCTCCGCCACAGGTGTTGGCGCATACAGTGTGAACAAAGATAAAGATGACAAACCGCAATTCTTGGTCGGCGATCACCGCTCCCCTATGGAAATTATCAAAAATCTCTGCCAGGACGGGTATGTGCCGAGTTACTGCACCGCCTGTTACCGGGAAGGCCGCACGGGAGACCGTTTCATGCAGCTGGCCAAATCCGGCCAAATCCATAATGTCTGTCAGCCGAACTCCCTGATGACGTTTCAGGAATACCTGCTGGATTACGCCGATGAGGAGATGCGGGCCATTGGAGAGCAGACGATTCATGACAATCTGGAGCGCATTCCCAAGGAATCGGTCAAAAAAGCGACCCTAAAGCAACTTCAGCGTATCCATAACGGCGAACGAGATCTACGGTTTTAGGCCGCACCCAATGTACGCTGTCACAAAAAGGGGGTGTTCCAGCAGCCATTCAGATGGCTTTTGGAACACCCCCGCTTTAATATACGCATTAATGGTTATATGCCCCCTCCTCCCAGGCCAGCATTGCAGACGGAAACATTTCGATGGCTCTTGGGAACACCCCCTGCACATAGGCAATAAATACACCATAATTCACAATTGGAACACCCGCATGTTCCGCCTCTTCAAGCCTCCCCAGCATCGCCCTGCGGTTCAACATACACGCTCCGCAGTGAATGATCAGTGAATAACCGCCGAGTCCTGCGGGGAAATCGCTGCCTGCGGCATGTTCAATTTGAAGCTGCCTGCCTGTCAGTTCCCGCAGCCAGCGGGGAATCTTCACGGAAGCAATGTCATCGGATTGTCGGTGATGCGTGCAGGCTTCCGCAATGAGCACCCGGTCTCCGTCCTGCAAACGGCCAATAGCGCGAACCCCGCGTACAAGCTGAGGAAGATCCCCCTTGTACCTGGCAAACAATATGGAAAAGGACGTGAGCGGGATATCCTTTGGGGTGTCTGCCTGAACTTTAAGAAATGCCTGTGAATCCGTGATGACCACATTTGGCTTGCGCCCCAGCGTCTTGAGAGTGTGTCCAAGCTCCTGTTCCTTGGTGACAACAGCAACTGCATCACATTCCATGATGTCACGAATGGTCTGCTGCTGGGGGAGAATCAATCTTCCTTTGGGTGCTGCCTTATCAATCGGCACAACCAGAACAGCCAAATCTCCGGGATTCAACAGGTCTCCGACTAGCCGGAACCGGTCTTCGTCCCTCGGCAACTCCCTGACGATTGCGGCTTTTAGATCCGTGATCCCAGTATTGCTGAGAGCACTGAATAGCATTGGCTTCAAATGAAGCTGGTCTTCTACCTTTGCCTTTGCCGCCACTACAGTGTGTTCCTCACCGTTACCATGTTCTTCGAGCAAGTCTACTTTGTTCAATAGTAGAATGACCGGAATCTTCTTGACGGACAGGTTCTGTAAAAGGTTATGCTCAAATTCGGCTACTCCTTGGACAGCGTCTATCACCAGCAACGCCAGATCGGTTTTGCTCAGAACCTGATTTGTTTTGCGAATCCGCTGTTCGCCCAAACTTCCGCAATCATCCAATCCGGCGGTATCAATGAGCACTACCGGTCCCACCGGCAGCAGCTCCATCGGTTGATAAACCGGATCTGTCGTTGTCCCGCTTACCGGAGAAACAATGGACGTCTCCTGACCGCCTAAAGCGTTAATCACACTGGATTTGCCGGCATTACGCCGTCCAAAGACTGCAATGTGCATTCGTTCTCCACGCGGGGTATCATTTAAGCTCATAACATCCGCTCCTTCTTATCCTATATAGATTGAACTTGTGGTTTTAGAGTACAGGATCAGTCGCAACTACGGTGAATATTTGGACTTCCGGCCGCTGTTGTCTTCAGATTTCTTGATTTAACCGCTATTAGCGGTAGAAATCCGAAGACAAAGGCGGACACTACCGTTCCTCCAGTTCCAAAATCCCCCTCCGTTGCTCCTTTCCCTTATCTCAAGTTTTTAAGTTCAATCTATATAGAACCTTTATATATCTCTTGATCTACCAGGGATGCCTGGTTTGGTAACCTCCAGCGGGTGCAGAATGGCATCAATCTGCTTTTTCGTCATCAGTCCGCGTTCCAGCAAAATCTCTTTTAACGGCCGACCCGAGGCCGCCGCAGACGTAGCCAGTTCGGCTGCAGCGTCATAACCCAGATACGTCACCGCTGCGGCAGCCATGACGCCGGAGCGTTCCAAATTCTCGAGACAATGCGCAGTATCGACTTTCAACTCACGCACGCATCGCTCATGAAAGAGCCGTACAGCCTGGGTAAGAATTTCAAGAGATTCAAGCAGAGATTCTGCGATTAAAGGGGCAAAGGCATTCAGCTCCAGCTGTCCGCTGGCCGCCGCCAAAGTGACTGCTGTATCATTGGAGATCACCTTCATAGCGACTGACCCGGCCATCTCTGCGATGACCGGGTTCATTTTACCGGGCAGGATCGAAGAACCTACCTGCATAGGCGGCAGGATGTATTCTGCAATTCCGCCGGAGGGCCCGGCATTTAGCAGCCGGAAATCGCCGGATATCTTCAGCAAATTCACCGCAGCGGCTTTGAGCAAACCTGAAACTTCCACAAACACATCCATATTCTGTGTGCCATCCATCGGAAAATCGCTGCGGCACAGCCCCATTCCGGTTAGTTCCCGCAGCTCTTCTGCTATGGCATAAATATAAGCAAGGGGGGCATTCATTCCTGTGCCCACTGCCGTTCCTCCAAGGTTAATCTCCCGCAGACGTTCCTCCGCCTTGTACAGCCGCCACCGGTCCCGTGCAACCGCTTTGGCATACGCACCAAAGCTTTGTCCGGCCATAATGGGCAGTGCATCCATGAGTTGCGTCCGTCCTAACCTTAACACATCGGCGTATTCCCGCTCCTTCTCCTGTAGGGCCTCCTGAAGAGAGGCGAACTCTTCACTAAGCGAGCGAAGCAGCGGAATCATCGCAATTCGCATGGCAGTGGGATACACGTCATTGGTAGATTGATAGAGATTCACATGATCTATCGGATGGATCAGCCGGTAATCCCCTTTATGGCCACCAAGTTTCTCGATGGCCAGATTAGCTATCACCTCGTTAACGTTCATGTTCGTGCTAGTTCCCGCTCCGCCCTGATAAGCATCCACAATAAAGTGTTTATCCATCTGGCCCTGTAGAATTTCATCGCAAGCAGATAGAATACCCGCAGCCGCCTGCTCGGAAATACCCCCTTGCCTGCCATTTACTTTGGCTGCCGCTTTCTTCACCATTACAATGGCCCGCGTGATCCGCGGATTCACCGGCCGGCCGCTGACCGCAAAATTATCCCGCGCCCTTACCGCGTGAATTCCATAATAAGCCCCACTGGGAACCGCTTCACTCCCTAAAGCATCCGATTCCACCCGAAACATTGGATCGTCGTTCAATTGCTTTTCACCCCCCAATTTGCGACATCAGGCGCATTGTGGCCTTCAGGGGTGGCTTGGTGCCCGGTTGGTCCATCATTATATGCTGGCCTGGTTTGGCTTCCAAGGCGCGCAGGAACAATTGCTTCAGCAGCTCTGATTGAGCGATGTAAGGCCGGATATACAGCTCTTCGTTCCAGAAGAGGCACGGCTTAACGTGACCATTTGCTGTAATACGCAGCCGGTTACACGAATTACAGAAATGCTGGCTGACCGGATGAATCAAGCCAAATTGCCCTGCCGCACCTTGGATGCGAAAATAACGGGCCGGGCCGGAATCTGCTGCTTTTTCACTCGGCTCATCAGTTGTCCTACCCGAGTCCGGACCTGCTTCAAGACTAAAACCAGCCTTGGCACAACGCTCCAGTATTCCATCCAAAGGCATATATCCCGCTTCCCATCCGTTGATATCATGACCCATGGGCATATACTCAATAAAGCGGACGTGCAGCGGATATTTCTGAGTCAGCTGCAGAAAGGATTCAATTTCATCATCGTTTACACCTTTCATCAAGACCATATTCAGCTTCAGTACCTCGAAGCCAGCCTTAAAACCAGCTGCTAAAGCATGCAACACCTTGCTGACATCACCGCCCCCAGTGATTCTGGAATAGCGTTCTGGAATTAGAGAATCCAGGCTGACGTTGAGATCTGTAAGCCCGGCATCACGCAGCTTCTGCACTTTGGGGGCAAGCAGCAGTCCATTCGTGGTCAGACCGACACGCTCGATCCCGGAGATGGCCCTTAACCTGGCCACCAGTTCTTCCAGGTTCGGACGCATCAACGGTTCTCCTCCGGTAAGACGCACCTTGGTTACCCCCATCTCAGCGAGTACCCTTACGATCCGTTCAATTTCGTCAAAGGTAAGCGGGTTACCCTCCACAGCCTTTTCTACTCTGCCCGGATTGCAATACTGACAGCCCAAGTTGCAGCGCTCAGTAACGGAGATACGCACATAATTATGTAAACGACCAAAGTGATCGACCAAGATATCGGACAAACGCTCCACCTTGCTTTCTGCGTTATAGTGACTGTATTAGAGGCGCGAAAAACCGCCAAACTGCTGTAATGACTGCGCACTGGCCAGTCTTTTCCGGGAAATGGACTCCTCAATCTGGCTTGGAACGATGAATTGGAGTGCATTGGTAGGGCATACCCGTACACATTCCGGGCCCTTGCCGCTGTCTTCACACAAATCACATTTGTTCGCAACAATTCTCTCCTTGCGGCTCCATGCACCCGATGTATTGGAACGAAGCCCGGATTGAAGTTGCTTTTGGCCACTTTTATGTGCCGGAACCATTGTAATCGCCCCATAAGGACATACCAGCATACAGGTCTTGCAACCAATGCAGCTATCCTGATTGATGAAAATGCTGTTGTCTTTGCTCGTAATGGAGCCATTCGGGCACACATTGGCACAAGGAGCATCCTCGCAATGTCTGCACTGCACCGGTGCGGTAACTTCATCGGTCTCGACGACAGTCAACCGTGGATAGAAGTCAGCCCCGCTCTCTTCCTGAAGGAACATATTATTCCCGGCATGTGCAACTACGCAGGCCACTTCACAAGTATGACAACCTATACATTTATCGGGATCGGCAATGACAAACCGGTTCATGACATCTCCTCCTTAAGACTTCTGTCAACAAATTTGGTATGCAGCAAATGATGTGAAGTATGGCCTAACGGTTCACCTAAGAAGTCCTTATATAATTTGATAATATCTGGATTCTCATGGGATTTGCGGACCTTCTGATGAGAGTCGTGGCGGTAGACGGCGCTCTTTCTGGCCTGATAAGCAATTTTCCGCTGCGTTTCCAACAGGAGCTTGGGCTGTCCGCCGCCGCTGACACAGCCTTCGGGACAAGCCATCACTTCAATGAAATGATACGGGCAGGTGCCTTCTGCAACTTTTGCCAAAACAGCATCCACATATTTCAGTCCTGCAACTACTGCCACTTTGAGCTCCAAATCGCCAATCTGAACTTCTGCCGTCCGGATGCCTTCCTCTCCCCTGACAAAATCCAATTGCAGATTGGGAATCTGCTCATGGGTGATCAGTTCATACCCCGTTCGTATCGCAGCTTCCATCACACCGCCTGTAACGCCGAAGATCGAGCCCGCTCCAGAGTATTTGCCCAGCGGTGAATCAAACGGCTCGTCGGGAAGATGAATGAAATCGATGCCTTGATCCTTGATTAAGCTGGCCAGTTCCCTTGTAGTAATAACGAGATCCACTTCACGGCAACCATCCACAATCATTTCTTCTCTGCTGCATTCAAATTTTTTACAGGTACAGGGCATAACCGCGACGCTGAAAATATCCGAAGGTGCAATTCCATCCAGCTCCGCTCCGTAGGTCTTGAACAAGGCTCCACCCATTTGCATCGGGGACTTGCAGCTGGACAAATGCTCCAGCAGCTCCGGTGCTGCCGTCTCCGCATGCTTCACCCAGGCCGGGCAGCAGGAGGTGAACATTGGCAGCCGCTCTCCGGACATCACTCTGCCAATCAGCTCTGAGCCCTCTTCCATAATCGTCACGTCCGCAGCAAAATTCGTATCATAAATCCGGTCAAACTTCAGCCGTCTCAGCGCCGCCGCCATTTTCCCCGGGGTTAAAGTGCCGAAGGGCAGCCCAAACTCCTCCGCCAGAGATACCCGGATCGCAGGAGCGCACTGCACCACTTTGAACCGTTTCGGATCAGCCAGAACAGCTTTAACCTTCTGGATATCCCCTGACGAATAAGCAGCGAACAAAGGCTCACGCACGTTGGGGAGCTGCCCTCTTTCCTGTAACTTGACCGCTCGTGAGGCTGTCGTCGACTCGTTGTCCGCAGCATAAGCGGTACAAATCTGCACACACTGTCCACAAACGACGCAGCGATGAGCATCAATAGTCTGCGGGTGGCCCGGTTCGCCGATAATGGCGTCCACAGGACATACAGCCGCGCAACGTCTGCAGCCGGTACATAATTGTTCGTCAATATGAATGATTGGATCCTTATACGACATAGTGCAACCTTCTTTTCTGAATTGAAGTGGTATTACAGTCGCATGGCCGCTGCTGTCCGCGACCTGGATACACTGGTATCCGGATGAACTAGTGACAGTGCCTCTACCGGACAGACCTCTACACAAGCCGGAACGTTTCCCATAGCTCCGTCCTTATGGTCCCTGGTCCGGCATAAATCACATTTATAGGCGATCACTTTGGCCTTACGTTCCATCGCACTGTGCTGCCGCTCCTTCAGTTGAATCTGCGGGACTACCTTGCCGTTGCTGTATGCTTTATACAGACTGATGGCACCAAACGGACAGGCCATGGCACAGCCTTTGCAGCCTATGCAGTTCTCTTCATGAATAACTATCGTCCCCTCCTCCTGACGGATCGCCTGAACCGGACAGGCTTCTGCACAAGGCGCATTCTCGCACTGGCGGCATTGGACCGGCAGTGTGAAACTCTCTGTTCGAATGACATGCAGGCGGGGAATAACCGGTACCGTAACAGTACCCACCGCCGCCCCAACCCCATTGTGATCGTTATGAACTGCGAAACATGCCAGTTCACACGCCTTGCAGCCTATGCATTTGCCCGCTTCGGCAATGACAAACGGATTCGGCTGTACATTATTCATACCGGTCTCGCCTCCACATGCATCTGCGCTCTGAGCGCCTCATATTCCTGCTGAACCTGTTGTTCCGCGCGCAGTTGATCTGCAATTTTCTCGATGCGGATCGCACAATACTTGTATTCCGGGGTTTTGGAGACCGGGTCCAGATAATCACCCGTCAGCTCATTGCAGGCCCCAATCCAGAAATGGTAGGTCATATAGGTGGCCCCGGTTTTGACACGGTTGCTGATCTGTGCCCGGGCTAACACTCTGCCTCGGCGGGATACAACATGTACAAGCTGGCCGTCTTCAATCCCTAAGCTTGATCCGTCCGCCGGGCTCATCTGGATGAAACCAGGCTCATCTGACAGTTGACTGAGGGCACGGCAGTTGCCGGTCATCGTCCGAACCGAATAATGCCCTACCTCACGCACTGTGGACAAGGACAACGGATATTCCTGATCCGGCTGCTCCAGCGGTGCCCTCCATTCACAGGCAAACAGCTGTCCTTTGCCGCTGGAAGTGGTAAACCGGTTCCCTTCATATAAATACGGTGTGCCCGGATGATCTTCTGACGGACAAGGCCACTGAACACTACCCTGCTCCTCCATCTTCCGATAACTGGCTCCGGCAAACGACGGGGAGAGCCCCCTCATTTCATCCCATATTTCTTCCGTGTTCCGGTAGGACATCGGGTAGCCCATCGCCGTGGCAAGCTCGCTGATAATTTGCCAATCGGGCTTTACTACACCGGGAGGCTCGATGGCCTTTCTGATCCGCTGGAATCCACGATCAGCTGAGGAGTAGACCCCGTCATGCTCACCCCAGGAGGTGGCCGGCAAAATCACATCGGCATGCAGGGCCGTCTTGTTCATGAAGATGTCCTGGACAATTACAAATTCTAATTTATCCAGCGTCTCTCTCACTTCTGAAGCATTCGGATCGCTCTGCACCGGATCTTCGCCAAAAATATAATAGGCCTTCACCTTGTCTTCCTTTAGAACGAGATGAGGAATCTCGGTAATCCGATACCCGACTTTGCGAGGCAACGCCACTCCCCAGGCCTTTTCAAATTTTTTGCGGATCTTGTCATCCGTAACAGACTGGTATCCCGGATAGACATTTGGCAATGCCCCCATATCGCAAGAACCCTGTACATTATTTTGGCCGCGGACCGGACCAATCCCGACGCCAGGTCTGCCAAAGTTGCCGGTCAGAAGCGCCAGTGAGGCCAGACCCTTTACAACGTCCACGGCTTGGGCAAATTGACATACCCCCATACCGTACAGGATCATCGCCTTGTTCGCACTCGCATATTGCCTCATTACTTTGCGGATCTCAGCCGCTTGCACACCTGTAATGCTCTCCGCATATTCAGGTGTATATTTCTGTACACTGGCTTTATATTCCGCAAAACCTTCTACATATTTCTCAACATACTGCTTGTCGTATAACTCCTCAGCAATTAACACATGACCAAAGGCATTGACAAGCGCCATGTTCGTGCCGCCTTTAAGGGGCAGCCAAGTATCTGCAATGCGGGCCGACTCCGTCTTGCGGGGATCGGTTACAATGATCGTTGCGCCCTTCTGCTTCGCACTAACAATTCTTCTCGCCACAATGGGATGGGTAACCGCTGCATTGTATCCAAAAATAAACAACAGATCCGTGTCCTCAATTTCAGGAATTGAATTGGACATTGCGCCATCCCCTAGCGAATAGGTAAGCCCAGCTACGGACGGCCCGTGACATACCCTCGCACAATGGTCAACATTATTGGTTCCAATAACAGCGCGCATAAATTTTTGCATGACATAATTGGCTTCATTTCCCGGGCCACGGGCTGAACCGGTTCCCATGATTGCATCCGGTCCATACTTTTCCTTGATTGCTGTTAGTTTCTCGGCTGTATACTGAATGGCTTCATCCCAGGATACCTCTGCCAGTGTCCCTGCCTTACGAATCATCGGCTTGCGGATACGGGCGGTAAGAATCTGCGGATCATTCAGAAAATCCCATCCATAATGACCCTTCAGGCACAGGTTCCCTTCGTTTGTTCTTCCATACGCTGGTTCAGCGCCTACGATTTTTCCCTCCTCAACAAGTAAATTCATCTGACAACCACTTCCGCAATACGGACATACAGTCAGCACTTTATTCTCCATAGTTCCTCACCTCTCCTTGTGATTTTTTGCACAATTATAGCAACAAAAAAATAAGCCAATACAAGGTATAATCAGAAATACACAATGTACTGGCTTATTAAAAAGCTAAGGAGCAAAAGTCCATTCTCTCTAATCAAACCGATTTATTCAATTGAATAATGATTGCCCTATCCCCTGGATTCGGATCTTCGATCTTCCATGTATATGTAAAGGGGCTGCCAAGCGTTTCTGCGATCTCTGCCATAAACTCTCTTTCCAAATAAGGCTTCAGCACTTTCCAGTATTCTGTAACTAAATGTACCGCACCTTCTTTGAGCAAAATTTCAGATAAACTGGAGAGAATTCCACGGATCTCTATAATGATTAAGGACTCATACTCCATCCTAACCTTTACATTCTCCGGACCCTTGCCGCGATAATGCTTCACAATCTTGACTGCAAGTCTTCGCATCTTCTCCTGGCATTCAAATACAGTCTCAGACATCACTACATCCCAGCCTTAACATCCCTATTATGGTAATTTATTTAATTAATTACATGTTAAACCTACCCATTAAAGATTGTCAAACCACAAAAAAGGGCAAATCCTTTCATTTCAACGTGAATTCATCCACTTTTTACACGATATCCATAAATTTCTAAAAAGCTTGTTCAATCTAACTATATTTAAAAAAAGAGCAGCAAAGGTCTAAATTCCGCTTTTCCTGCCGGATTCAGACCTTTACCGCTCTTTGCTCGCTATTCTTTCTAAGTTCCACATCACTCAGGCGCCGTCTTCCTTCAGACGCAAAAGCGCTGCAGCCGCAGCCTGTTGTTCCGCTTCCTTCTTGGAACGGCCGCTGCCCTTGCCAAGTGACTGGCTGGACATATACACTTCAGAGACGAATTCGCGCTCATGCGCCGGTCCCCGTTCTTCAATAATCCGATATTCCAGCGTACCCAATCCGTGATGCTGTATCAGCTCCTGAAGCTCCGTCTTGAAATCGCTCATCTGCATTTGCAGCTTGCCGTCCGTCTCCACCAGCGGAAATACATGATGATCAAGAAACCGCCGTGCCGTTTCCAGCCCTTGGTCGAGATAAAGCGCTCCCACGAAGGATTCGAACACATCGGCCAGCAAGGCCGGGCGAGTACGTCCGCCCGTAAGTTCTTCCCCTTTGCCCAGCAATACATATTTGCCGAAACCCAAGCTCTCAGCGAACTTGACCAGTGAAGGCTCGCATACAATAGCGGCCCGCAGCTTGGTCAATTCACCCTCCGGTCTGTCCGGCAGCAGCTTGTACAAATATTCAGAAACCGTAAGCTCCAGAACCGCGTCTCCGAGAAACTCCAGACGCTCATTATCCTGATGCTGATTGAAACGGTGTTCATTCACATAAGAGGCATGGGTAAAGGCCTGCTTCAGAAGTACAGCATCGTGAAATTGGATTTGAAGTTGACTTTGTAACTGCTTCAGGTCTCCTTTCACTGCACTGTCCCCTTACTGATTATATTTTTTGAGAATTACGGTTGCGTTATGTCCTCCGAATCCGAACGAATTCGACATAACAATATTCAGATCTGCTTTGCGCGGTTCATTCGGAACATAGTCCAGATCACATTCCGGATCAGGATTGTCCAAATTGATGGTTGGCGCAATGATGTTATTTTGCAGGGAAAGACCACAAATGATCGCTTCCACACCGCCGGCAGCACCAAGCAAATGGCCTGTCATTGATTTCGTGGAGCTGATTGCAACCTTGTAAGCATGATCTCCAAGCGCCTTCTTCACGGCAGCCGTTTCCGATCTGTCGCCTACTGGCGTGGAAGTGCCATGCGCATTGATGTAATCAATCTCTTCCGGTGCGATACCGGCATCCCGGATTGCCATCTTCATACAGCGTGCTGCGCCGTCAGGATCCGGCTCCGTCATATGATGGGCATCCGCACTCAGACCGTAGCCGATCACTTCGGCATAGATCTTCGCCCCGCGTTTCTCGGCATGCTCCAGCGATTCCAGAATCAGAATCCCGGCACCCTCACCCATTACAAAACCGTCACGGCCGCTGTCAAATGGACGGCTGGCCTTCTCCGGCTCGTCGTTGCGGGTGGACATCGCCCGCATGGCACAGAACCCTGCCATCCCTGTCGGGCGGATAGTAGCTTCGGAACCGCCGCAGATCATCGCATCTGCGTCACCGCGCTGGATCAGGCGGAAGGATTCCCCTATGGAGTGGCTTCCTGTTGCACAGGCTGTCACAGTTGTTGTATTAGGACCTTTTGCACCAAGATTGATCGACAGCTGGCCGGAGCCCATATTGGCAATCATCATGGGAATAAAGAACGGGCTGACCCGTTTCGGTCCCTTTTCCAGCAGGAGATTATGATTGTCTTCCCAAGTACCCAGACCTCCGATACCTGATCCGACGGACACACCAATTCTCTCCGCATCAATATCTTCACCAATCTTAAGTCCGCTGTCCTTCAGCGCATTTTCTCCGGCTGCTACCGCGAACTGAACGAAACGGTCCATCTTGCGGGCTTCCTTGCGGCCAAAACGCGCTTCCGCATCAAAGTCTTTAACCGAAGCTGCGATTTGCGTAGTGTATTCACTGACATCAAAGGCTTCAACCTTGGAAACACCGGATTTCCCGCTCATGAGGCTATCCCAGAACGTATCCAAATCTTTACCCAGTGACGTCATCACGCCCATACCGGTAATAACCACTCTATGACTCAAACGCAATCACCCCATCTGTAGGCTGTATACTTCAACATAATTGAACATACATGCTCTCTGAATAGTCTATATAAACTGCAGTCGCCGCAAAAATTAACCCCTCTGCGGTTCTGTTATTTTCCCCGTAAAGGTGCAAATATGCATCCTTTTGTATTTCATTTGTGCTGTAAAATGAGGAGAAGTCCCGCCCTAGCAGGAACGGGACCCTCAATCATATGACTCTAGGTATGAGATTGTATGTACTTCACAACTTCACCCACGGTCGTAATCTTCTCTGCATCTTCATCAGAGATTTCCATATCGAATTCATCTTCCAATTCCATAACCAATTCTACTACATCAAGAGAATCAGCACCTAAATCATCTTTGAAAGACGCTTCTAATGTTACCTCAGCTTCATCGGCACCTAAGCGGTCGATGACAATGCGTTTTACACGCTCCAATACATCGGACATCCGGTTCACCTCCTCTTTTGGTATTATACGAGATATGAAGTCAAAATACCATAGAGCGTAAAAAACGCTTTCCGGGCGCTTCTTCCCGCTTCTCCCGTAATCCCTATACGCTGGTTTGATCTTACATGTACATACCGCCGTCCACATGAAGTGTCTGACCGGTCATGTAAGCAGCCCCTTCCGAGGCCAAAAATACCGCCGCCATAGCAATGTCCTCCGGCCGCCCAAGCTGAGCAAGGGGAATTCCCTTGATCAGCTCACTGCGGACTTCATCGGACAACTCACGGGTCATATCGGTGTCTATAAAACCGGGAGCGATGCAGTTCACGGTAATTCCCCGTGAAGACAGCTCGCGGGCCGCAGCTTTCGTCATGCCGATTACCCCTGCCTTTGCAGCAGTATAGTTAATCTGCCCAGGATTCCCCGTCACACCCACAACCGAAGAAATATTGATGATCCGCCCGTAACGCTGCTTCATCATCGGACGTGTGACTGCTTTTAGACAGTTGAACACGCCTTTGAGATTCGTTTCGATGACCTGATCAAATTCCTCTTCCTTCATGCGCATAATCAGGTTGTCCCTGGTGATGCCGGCATTATTAACGAGGATGTCAATCTTGCCCCAAGTGTTCAAGACCTCTTTAACGAGATTCTCCGCCTCATCGCTTTTGCCTACATTCCCCTTCAGGGCAATCCCCTCGGAGCCTAGCTCTGCTATCCGGGCTACTGTTTCCTGCGCTGCAGCTTCACTTCCGGAATAGTTCACGGCCACTTTCACGCCATGCTCTGCAAGTAGAAGCGCTATGCTGCGGCCGATGCCGCGGGAACCGCCGGTTACAAGGGCCGTCTGGCCTCTTAATGCTGAGAACATTCTGTATTCCCCCTCCCTTTATCCTGCGCTGTGGTTAAGCCAAGTCATTTACTGTCTGGATGCTTTCCAGACTGTTGATATTGATCACCTTGACATTCTTGTCAATTTTGCGGATCAGTCCTGCCAGCACACTGCCAGAGCCAATCTCAACAAAGGTGTCCACACCGGCCGCAATCAGCCATTCCATACTGTCCTGCCAGAGTACAGGCGAGAACACCTGGCGTACCAGCAGCCCGCGGATTTCCTCGGGATCGGTAACCGGCGAGGCAGTAACATTGGCAATTACAGGAACTGAAGGCGCATTAAAGGTTACACCTTTCAGTTCAGCTGCCAGACGCTCGGCAGCTTCCTTCATCAAAGAGGAGTGGAACGGTCCGCTGACTTCGAGCGGAATCGCCCGCTTGCCTCCGGCTTCTTTTACACGCTCAACGACAGCATTCACACCTTCGAGCGATCCGGACACTACAATCTGACCCGGACAGTTGACGTTTGCCAATTCAACCGGGTTGCCCTCTGCGGAAATATTGTTGCACAGTTCAGCCAAAGCTTCGCGTTCTGCACCCAATACAGCCGCCATAGCGCCCTGTCCGCCAGGAACCGCTTCTTCCATGAAACGTCCCCGGAGACGTACAAGGCTGACTGCATCCTCATAAGACAGTACGCCGGAAGCCACAAGAGCGCTGTATTCACCCAGACTGTGACCCGCAACGTAGTCTGGCTTCAGTCCATGCTTATTCAGTGCTTCCAGATAAGCTACACTGGTTGTTACAAGCGCAGGCTGTGTGTTTACCGTCTGCTTGAGTTCGCTGTCGGGACCTTCAAATACAAGTTTACTCAGCGGAAACCCAAGCACTTCATCGCCCTTCTCGAACACCGCACGGCTATCCGGCAGAGCGTCATATACATCCTTACCCATCCCAACTGCCTGTGCACCCTGGCCGGGAAAGACAAATGCGATTTTACCCATAAGTTCGAACTCCTTCCCGTAAACGGTGCAGCTGCCGGGCTTGCAAATCAAGCGGCAGGCACACCGAGTTCTTTGAATCATTGCTCGTTTATACGTTTACCATTTCAGTACCGAGGCACCCCAAGTAAGGCCGCCGCCGAAGCCAACCATCAGCACGGTGTCGCCTTCCTTCATCCGGCCCTCTTCCGCTGCTTCAACCAGCGCGAGCGGAATCGAAGCTGCAGACGTGTTGGCATATCTGTCGACGTTGATTACGCATTTCTCTTCCGGCAGATCCAAACGCTGCATAGCCGATTGAATGATGCGGATATTCGCCTGGTGCGGCACGAACAGATCAATATCTTCCTTAGTGAGACCTGCTTTGGTAAGCACACGCTCGGTAGCAGTACCCATCACCCGAACGGCGAACTTGAACACCTCACGGCCATTCATGTAGATGAAATGCTTCTTGTCGTCTATCGTCTGCTGGGAAGCCGGCATACGCGAGCCGCCCGCTTCCATCTTCAACAGGCTGCCGCCGGAGCCTTCGGCACCGAGATCAAAGGATTGGAAACCTCTGCCTTCCGGAACTTCGCCGAGAATAACCGCTCCCGCACCGTCTCCGAACAACACGCAAGTGTTGCGGTCCGTGTAATCTGTAATCCGCGACAAGGTATCCGCTCCGATGATTAAAGCATTGTTATACATCCCGTTCTGAATAAATCCGGTTGCTGTTGCCAGACTGTAGACGAAGCCGGAGCAGGCTGCGGACAAGTCAAAGGCCGCGGCTCCTTTGGCCCCCAGTTTGTCCTGCAGAATGCAGGCCGTGGACGGAAAAGAGCTGTCAGGTGTAACTGTTGCTATAATAATGAGATCCAGATCCTCCGCCTTCATGCCCGCTGATTCCAGCGCCTTCAGCGCAGCTTCATAAGCAAGATCCGAGGTCGCCTCATGCGGAGCGGCAATATGCCGTTCACGGATCCCGGTTCGGCTGACAATCCATTCATCATTCGTTTCGACTATCTTTTCCAAATCGCTGTTAGTTAATATTTTTTCGGGCACATATTTTCCTGTACCAATTATTCCTACCGGACGCAACTGTTTCATATCGTCACTCACTTCCCGCTAATTTCCTTGGATATGCTGGACACGAGACCCGCCTGCAGCGCAATCCGCGCTTGTCTGACTGCATTCTTAACCGCGTTACCGTCAGATGAGCCGTGCCCCTTCACTACCAGACCGCTAAGACCGAGCAGCGGCGCTCCGCCGTGCTCCTTGTAATCCATCTTACCCTTGAGGCTTCTGAGCTCCGGCATCAGTATAGCCGCACCCAGCTTGGTTTTGAGCGAACGGCTGAACTGTTCCTTCAGCAGAGAGAACATAGCGCCCGCCGTACCTTCAAGTGTCTTCAGAAGAATGTTGCCCGCAAACCCGTCACAAACAAGCACATCACAATTACCCGTCAGCACATCACGTGCTTCAACATTGCCGACAAAGTGAATTCCCGGCAATGCGGCTAGCAGAGGATACGCTTCTTTGGTCAATTCATTCCCTTTGCCCGGCTCAGTCCCCACATTCAGCAGCCCTACACGCGGCTTGGCAATTCCGTGCACTTTGCTGCGGTAGATGCTGCCCATCAGCGCGTATTGTGCGAGGTGCTGTGGCTTGGCATCCATGTTGGCCCCCAGATCAAGGGCGAGTACGCCGACATCATCGAGCGTCGGAATCATCGGAGCAAGCGCCGGGCGCTCTATCCCATCCATTCTCCCCACCACAAGCAGCCCCGTGGTCATCAGCGCACCTGTGTTCCCGGAAGAGATCATAGCATCGGCTTCCCCTTCACGCACCATACGTCCAGCCACAACCATGGATGAATCCTTCTTGCGGCGGACTGCTTTGACCGGCTCTTCATCGGAGCCAATCACTTCCCCCGCATGACGCACCGTCACATTGGACGGCTTATTCTTCAGCAGCGGCTCAAGTCTGGCTTCGTCGCCGACGAGCACAATCTGCGTATCGCTCCATTCCGCGGCCGCGGACAATGCCCCTTCCACATTGCATTCAGGAGCATTATCGCCTCCCATGGCATCAATGGCGATCAGCACTGCGGTTTCCCCCTTCGCTGTATTCTTCAATTGCGGACCGGTACACTACAAAATGGCCCTGAAACACGAGTTCTTCTCCGACATACGTAAATACGTCCACCTCAGCTTTGCCGTTCCGGCCAGCGAGCGAACGCACCTGCGCTTTGGCAATACATTTCTCGCCTAACCGGACCATGCGCACAAACCGGATGTCGGCTGAAGCGGTCAGGGCAATTTCGTCATTGATCACGGCAACCGCCAGCGAATTGGCCTGTCCGAACACGTAGTGGCCACGAGCGATCCCGTTCCTGGAGAAGACATGCTCCTCACGAATTTCAAATATGGAAATGCCGCTCTTGTCCAGCTGCAGATCGACAATATCACCGACCACTTCATCGGCAGGCAAGGAGCGTACCTGATCATAAGAATGTTCAGCCATTTGCTTCATCCGTTCACGCAGCTCCGGAATCCCCAACTCCAGCCGGTCCAGACGGATGGTCTGAATGCTCACCTTGAGCTGCCGGGTTAACTCCCTGTCGGTCACAAATGGATTGCCATCGATAATACCCAGCAGCTGCTGCTGGCGCTCTTTCTTGGACATCCGCTCTATGGCGGCTCACCTCCTGGCACATGCTGAACTTAGCATCCGGCCGCGAGAAGGCCGCTATCGTCATCAATATAAAGGTCATAAACTTCATTTAGAACCTGGTACTAATATGTAGTATAAAGCATGCTGCGGCAAAAATAAAGCTTTGCCTGAAAAGCGGCATAACCACGCGGCTTCAGCCACACAATAACGGTGGGGAATCTTTACCCATCCCCAAAAAAATAGCACCCCACCATTAGATGAAGTGCTACTCTTATTAGAAACTATTGTTTGATGATCTCTCTTGCTTTGTAAGTTCCGCAAACTTTGCATACGTGGTGAGCCAGTTTCAGCTCTCCGCATTGTTCGCATTTCACCATGCCCGGCACAACCAGTTTGAAGTGGGTGCGGCGTTTGTCACGGCGTGTTTTGGACGTTCTCCGTTGAGGTACTGCCATTGTGTTACACCTCCTAATTCGGTTTTAACCCGCCTATCGCGGGATTTGGTCTTAGTCATACTTCATTTGAAAAAGTCTTTCAACCCAGCGAGTCGAGGATCGATCACTGTGTTGTCGCAACTGCAGGTGCCTTCGTTCAAGTTTTGTCCGCATTTCTGACAAAGACCAAGACAGTCTGCCTTGCACAATACCGAATCCGGCAAGTGCAGTACGAAGTTTTCTTCCACGAACGGGACAAGCTCCACAGTCTCATCTTTGATGTAAATGAGTTCATCATCTTCATCTTCGGGAAGAATTGGCTCCTTAAGCCACTTGAAAGTCTCCGCAAAAGGAATGTTCAGCTTACTATTGACCTCGGTGAGACAACGTGAACATAACATGTCCACCTCTCCACTCAGTCTTCCCACCACGTTCACACAATCGGTATCCGCGGGCAGCGCTTTAAGGTCCACCAAGAGCGGTGCAACAGCAAGTATATCCTTTCGCCCTTTGACAAGCTCGCTGACATCCATAGTTTCATGAATATTCAGAGGCTCATCGACATTTGCCATTTTGCGAAAGTGAATCTTCATAATCATCACTCCAAACAAACAAAATTTATTATACCTATTATTACCGAACTTTGTCAACCATTTTCCCTTTATATTGTTTCAGGAAGAGGGACAATTTATGATATAACTATTAAATCACCATATTTCTCAGAATACGGAGTGAAGCAGCTGTGACAACCGTCGGCATAATAGCAGAATATAACCCTTTACATAACGGGCATGTCCACCATTTCAACGAAGCCAAAAAAATCTCCGGCGCGGACAGCGTGATCGTCGTCATGAGCGGCCCGTTCACCCAGCGCGGCGAGCCGGCTGCGGTCAGTAAACGGGCCCGCACGGAGATGGCGCTGCATATGGGCGCCGATCTCGTGATTGAACTGCCGGTCGCTTATGCCCTTCAACCGGCAGAGTGGTTCGCCTTCGGAGCTGTATCCCTGCTGGAAGCGACCGGGGTCGTGGACAGCCTGTGCTTCGGCTCCGAAGCCGGCACTTTGGGTGAGCTGCTGCCACTGGCCGGATTCCTGGCCGAAGAAAGCAGCGAGCTTCAGAGCGAGATCCGCCGCCGCATGGCGCTAGGCACGAGCTTCCCCGCCGCATACAGCGCAGCAGCGGCGTCAGTCTGGGAAGGGTCTCTCCCGGGAGAGGAGAACCCCTTCGATGCCGAAGAACTGCTGCGGCAGCCGAACAACAGTCTCGGCCTGCATTACCTGATCGCCCTGCGGCGGCTCGGCAGTGTCATCAGACCTCTTACCGTGCCGCGCACTGGCGCAGGCTTCCATGACCCGCTGCAGGCGGGGTCTTCGATTGCCAGCGCAACAGCAATCCGCCGCCTTCTTAATGAAGGCGGCTCGCCTGCAGAATTCATGCCAGAATATAGCGTGTCCATCCTGGAAAGAGAGCATGCAGCCGGCAGAGGCCCTTTGAGCCTGGAGGACTTCCGCACCCAGCTCCGTCATGTGCTGACTACGCATACTGCCGCAGAGCTGAGGTCCCTGCAGGATATGAATGAAGGGCTTGAGAACCGGCTGCTGAGAGTCATGCCGCAGCTTGAACAATTCTCGGTCAGCGAATTGCTGCAAGTATTAAAGAGCAGACGCTACACGCACACACGGCTACAGAGATTGCTGCTGCATGCCCTGCTGAACCACAGCAAGGAGGAAATGACACCTTCCCGGCTGGCCCAAGGCCCCGGTTACATTCGGGTTCTAGGGTTCAGTGAAAGCGGCAGAAAGCTGCTCAAGAACATGAAGAGAAGTGCCTCACTTCCCGTTGTCCTGAGTCCTGCCCATTTCTCACATCCCATGCTTGAACGCGATCTCCAAGCCTCCGCCGCGTATGCCGGAGCTTTCGCCAATCCTCTGCGGACTGATCTGTACAGCGATTTCTTGCAACCGCCAGTTAGGGTTTGACCGGCAGCTCTTCCATATATTTCAGCGCCTCATCCAGAGTGGATACAGGCACCAGCTTCATTGAGGTGCCTATTTTATCCGCTCTGGCTTTGGCTTCATCATAATTCTTAACCGGCACGAAAAAAATCTCCGCATCCTCCCGGTCTGCAGCAACAATCTTATGCTTCACTCCGCCAATGGCTCCTACCTTGCCTTCAGCGTCAATAGTTCCAGTTCCCGCTACCCGGTGACCTTTGGTTAAATCGCCTTTAGTAAGCTGGTTATAAATTTCCATCGTAAACATTAGGCCTGCCGAGGGTCCTCCGACACTGGTATCCACAAAGCTGACCGCTTTTCCTGCTTCCTTCGGCTGTACCTTCTGCACCGCGCCAATCACAACCCCAAATCCTGGGCGGCCCGCCGCAGTCTCCTTGTCTTTAACCTCCACCAGTGTTACCTGTTCCTTGACTTCCTTACCGCCCCGCTGCAGTACGACTTCTACCTGATCGCCAACCTTGCTTGAGGAAAGCAGTTTGGAGAGCGCAGTGGGGTCAGGCACAGTTTGCCCTTGAACACGGATGATTTTGTCGCCTATTTGAAATTGGCCCTGGCTGCTTTCCTCCGGAACCGAGAAGACATACAGATAGTCTACAACATCCTCATAAGGAACGCCCGCAGCATGATAGGCTGCCTGAACGGAAGCAGACTGGGAGCTGCTCATATAATACACCTGCTCAGCCGCATATTCCTGCTCACTCTTATCCCCTAGCCTGGTCTCTTTCAATACTACTTCCGCATTGGAATTAAACGCAGAAGCCACTAATAGGGCAACATTGGCGTAGCTCGCGGATACGGTAGTCATCATGAATGTGCCCTGCTCCTGCGGATCGGCATTCTCCACCTTGATCATCGGCGCCACCTCTGAGGCACTGCCCGGCTGATACACGAGATATGGAGTATTCATAAATACTGCAACATAGAGTATAACCACAAAAGTAAACAAGTAGGCTATGGCGCGAACGCCTACCCGGCGTTTCAGTTGCCTCAATGCAATTCCCTTCTTTCCCCGCGGCTCTATGCTTTGTCTCCAAATAAACTTCGGAGCTGTATCCTCTCCGCTGTGGCATGAT
Source organism: Paenibacillus sp. IHBB 3054 (assembly GCF_051594305.1). Classification (NCBI taxonomy): domain Bacteria; kingdom Bacillati; phylum Bacillota; class Bacilli; order Caryophanales; family Paenibacillaceae; genus Paenibacillus; species Paenibacillus sp. IHBB 3054. The sequence goes on from NZ_JBOFBG010000018.1 coordinate 107,060, forward strand.
GGTTGTCTGCCTTGCATAAATTGATAACAGTCTCAGCCCATGTCCTAAGTTATGAAGAGGTGATGCTCATAATGAATAACTTTAAAATACGCCGTTTCACTTCAGCCTCGGTTCCCTTTCTGTCCGGGGCCGTTGCCATTGTGCTCGCCATTGCGATTATCTTATCGCCGGAGTCCTCCTTCCAGGCTTCTCTTCAGGGTCTGAAGCTCTGGTGGACGCTTGTCTTCCCGGCGCTTCTGCCCTTTCTGATGTTATCAGAAATGCTCACAGCCACGGGATTCGTGCATGGACTCGGAGTACTGTTGGAGCCATTGATGACCAGGATTTTCCGCCTTCCGGGGGCCGGAGGCTGGACACTCGCACTCGGAATGACCGCCGGTTTCCCGGCTGGTGCAGGCGGAGTGCAATTACTGCATAAGCAGGGCAGCATTACGGACAAGGAGGCCGGACGTTTGGCTTCCATCGCACACTTCGCCAGTCCGGTTACGCTGCTCATTGTAGTCGGCGTTGCTTTTCTGCACAGTCCTGCCGCCGGATATACCCTGCTTGCCATCCACTGGATTTCGGGACTTACCGCAGGCGTAACCGCGACCCTGCTCACGGGTCGGCCGAAAACCGAAGCTCCGACGGTAGTTCCATCACAGCGCAAAACGGCTTCATTGCCCAGACGGATTCATCAGGCTGTAACAGAAGCCCGGGCAAGAGATGGCCGCGGATTCGGCAAGCTGCTCGGCGAATCCGTCTCAACTGCCGTTCAGAGCCTGATGGTCATCGGCGGCTACATGATTATGTTCGCTGTTGTCATAAATATTGCTACTTCTCTGGTACCGCAGCTGCCTCCGGCTTTGGCGGCAAGTTTTCTGGAGATTCATCTCGGAGCAAATGCACTGACCTCAGAACTGACAGTGCCTCACGATTTTAGTTCCATGGGGATCACAGGCCTGGCCCTGCTATCAGCCGCTCTCGGCTGGAGCGGAATTTGCGGCCAGCTCCAAGCACTTACCTTGCTTAAAAGGGCGAAAATCTCTTTCCTGCCTTATGCCGCCGTCCGCTTGCTGCATGGAGTATTTGCCTTTGCTTTTACCCTATTATTATGGACCCCGCTGATGAATCTCCGTGAAACCGTACTGCCGGCGGTGGCGGGTCCCGAGGTTGCCGAATCGACCGCAACACTGGGAGCATTGAACGTATGGAGCGTAGTCCCCCAGCTGCTTGGCCTGCAATCACTGCTGCTGCTGGTGATCATCGCTCTGTCTGCCGCTGTATCTGCTGTTACTTGGCTCCGCCGTCTAAACGGCTGAATTTAAGCTTCATTGCCTGTTCTACCTCAGGGGTCACAAAATCCGACACATTCCCGCCAAAGTGGGCGATTTCCTTGACCACACTTGAGCTGAGGTAGGAGTATTTCGGATTGGTCATCATAAAGATCGTTTCCGCTTCAGGGTCCAAATTATGATTAATGGATGCATTCTGCAATTCATATTCAAAGTCGGTGACCGTGCGGATCCCGCGGACAATGACTTGAGCATCCTTTTGGCGAAGATAATTAACCAGCAGATCGCGGAAACTGTCAACCTCCACATTCGGAATATCCGCAGTGGCCTGCCGCAGCAGCTCTGTACGCTCTTCTACCGAAAACATCGGATTCTTGCTTAGGTTGTTAAGCACGGTAACAATCAGTCTGTCGAATTGTTTGGCTGCACGCCGGATAATATCCATATGTCCCATCGTTACCGGATCAAAGCTCCCGGGATAAATGGCAACACGTTCTTTTCTAATTTGCAGACTCATCATTACCCTCCTTACCACTCACAGCCTCTTCACGGAGAGCGGATTCATACTGATAGATTGAAATTGTCGTCTCGCCGTATACGGCCTGTCTGGTTCTATAGAACCCCGGAATATCCTCCGGATAGGCATAGCCTGATTCATGCTCCAGCACGATGACCGCGTCTGATCCGAGCAGACCTTTTTGCGCCATCGCCATCATCAGATCATCCCCATGCTTCAGCCTGTACGGCGGGTCCAGGAACACAAGATCAAACGAACGTCCCCGCTTCTCTAGCGCACTAAGGGCTCTGCCGGCATCATTGCGGTAAACCTCAGCTTGCGCTTCCAGCTTAGCTGCCTTCAGATTCGCACGCACAGTGTCGATGCTTTTCTGCTCCATATCCACAAATACCGCACTGTCCATCCCTCTGCTCAAGGCTTCAATGCCAAGACCGCCAGTACCTGCGAACAAATCAAGCGCTGTCCCGCCCTCGAAATAAGGACCGATCATACTGAACACCGCTTCTTTTACCTTGTCGGTTGTAGGCCGCGTTCCGCTGCCCGGAACACTCTTCAGGGGCCTGCCCTTTGCACTTCCCGATACAACTCTCAACGATTATTCACCTGCTCTATGTCTCTGTTTATTATGCCGATTAAGGCACAAGTCCAAGCCTATAGTACCACAATTGTCTATTGAAATAAAAAGATTGTCTACCGTTGTCACATTGAGGCCGGCAGATTTTTTTTAACGTCCACAGGTATAAGACTGGAGCAACCGGGACATCATGTAACTATCGACATCACAAAATGTCGTAGACAACCGCGGAGCAGGCTTACGTTTCCCCATAAGCTCTTCGTCCGGTTTCTCCTCTCCCATGAAAGAGGCCCTAGAAATAGGGCCTCGATTTTTGTTCTATAGACCCTTATGTATCAAGGGCTCCTCCAACTAAGTCAGTAATATAATTCTGGCTGCTCATATAAACCATAATTCGTATTTACGTAGGCACAAAATAAAGAAAAGTCCGACACCTGACCGCGCCGGACTGAGCAATCTATTTAATTCGCTTAAGCTGGGCTTCCTGCTCAATGGACCGTGCCGAGAGCAGTTCAATAATCCGGTGCTGATTCTCCAGAATGGATTCTATTTTGATTACCCGTTCGTTGGTTTCCAGTACAGCACTTTTGATCAAATGCTGATCTTCCTCAATGCGTACCAGACGCTGGTCCATTTGCTCCATATGCTGGTCCATTTGTTCCAGATGCTGACCTACACCATCCAGCCGTTCATCTGTCCGATCCAACCGCTCATTTACAGGCGCTAACTCTTCACGAATGACGGATCTCAATAACTGCACCAAATCATTATCCATGTGCTCCGCTCCCTCAAACTTAATATTTAGATTGTACCAGAATCAAAATTTTTATTCTACTTTGGAAATTAGGGAGGTCGCATTAGAGACTTGATGCAAATTAAACTTTTATCAACTGAAGTCTCTATGTAACCAACCATTTGATCCAATGTGAATACCGATAAGTGCTGTTCTAAATGGTCCCTATCATAATCCATATCTCCTAATACATAGGGAACAAATTCCTCTATATCTTTAGGTTTGACCTCTTCTATTTCACTTATTGAACCACTGTTGCTTAATGCCTCACTTAATTGTTTTGTACAACCATAATAATCTAATAGCTTCCCATTAAGTAAACGAAAATCAGTATGGTATAGATTGATGATGTCTTGTCTATTTCTTTTGCTTCTAACACATTGCCATTCGAAAGACAATCAATGAAATAGGAAATGTAAAAAAATAAAACCCTACCAGCGGCAGGGTATATACACTTAAATCTCGCTCCAACTTACAGTAAGTTCAACAACACCATCCCGGGAAGCTAAGGGCCCACCAATAATGGACCAATTGTGCTTATTATATTGGGTTGCCCCTAGTATAATCAGATTCTTGTTATCGTCGGAGTTACATCCTGCGGATACATTTATTCCTCGTCATCAAAAAGTGGTGTAGACAAGTAGCGCTCTCCCGTATCCGGCAGGATAATAACGATGTTCTTCCCTTGATTCCCGGGGCGTTTAGCTATTTGCGATGCGGCATAAACAGCTGCTCCGGAGGAAATCCCTACAAGAAGGCCTTCTGTTCTGGCCAGACTGCGCGCCGTTTCGTATGCCTCCTCGTTCTTAACCTGAAAAATTTCGTCCACCACGTCTTGGTCAAAATTATCGGGCACAAAATTGGCTCCAATGCCCTGGATCTGATGCCCTTTTGGCTTGCCACCGGAAAGGACCGGCGAATCTGCCGGCTCGACAGCAATTACTTGCACGCCCGGTTTTCTTGCTTTTAATACTGCTCCGACTCCAGAAATGGTTCCCCCAGTACCTACCCCAGCCACAAAAATGTCCACTTCCCCGCCGGTATCCTTCCAAATTTCTTCTGCAGTTGTGTCGCGGTGAATTTGTGGATTGGCCGGATTGCTGAACTGCTGTGGAATGAAAGAATTCGGGATTGCTGCAGCCAGTTCTTCCGCCTTGGTAACTGCACCTAACATCCCTTCAGCCGCCGGGGTCAAAATAAGCTCAGCTCCAAGCGCCTTCAGCAGTTTGCGGCGTTCCACGCTGAACGATTCAGGCAGCACGATCATCAGCCTGTAACCAAGTGCAGCAGCCGCAAAAGCCAGTCCAATCCCGGTGTTTCCGCTGGTAGGTTCAATCAATACTGAATCCTTTTGGATCAGCCCTCTGGTTTCAGCATCTTTGATCATCGCAAAGCCGATACGGTCCTTTACACTACCAGCAGGGTTAAAGTACTCCAGTTTCCCGATAAGCTTAGCTTCAACCTGATGAGAATTGCTGTAATTCCCCAGCTCCAGCAGCGGCGTATTGCCAATCAGATCGGTTAGATTCTTATAAATAGTTGTCACAACAATTCCTCCAATAAATTAATGATACAGCTAGTCATATATCTCGGGATAACCGTAGCATATCTCTGCATTGTATACCATTCTCATAGATCTCTTCAGGATAATGTTTTGTAAAAAAATCCATATCCACGGCTACTATTCTGAAGCCGCATTTCTGATACAGCGCAAGCTGCCCTACACTTGAATTACCGGTGCCCACTTCCATCACGCGGTACCCTTCTTGTCTGGCGATCTGTATGGCGTGCATCACCATTTGTTTACCTATTCCTCTGCCCTGCTGCTCTTCAGCAACCGCAATATTTACCAGTTCAACTGTAACAGGTCTTGTCGGCAGCAGCACATACACTCCCACAACCTCATCATTGTCAACTGCGAGATAACAATCACCTCTTTTTACATAATCCTCCACTTTCGGCAGAGAAGGATCAGCTGACAACAGCAGCTCCAGTGGCAGACTTTCACCGTTTTTTATTTTCCTGAATTCCATAATTTTCTCCTTGTTTAGGGATTATTCTTAACTATAAATGTTTTGGTACACTATGTAAAACGGACTAAACGCAGAAAAAAGCGCGCCCCGGCAAAAAGCCCGGGGACGCGTCGATGTGCTATTCAGCTTAGATGAAACAGGCACTCAAAATAATGACCAACAGGATATAAAGAACCAGAATTGCACCTGTTGATGTAAAAGGACTTACCTGACAATTTTGAACGCCACCAACATTGCCACCGTATCCGCAATCTGCACCCATGAGATTACCTCCTTCATAATGTTTACTACAAGGTAGAATATGTATTGGCTGGCTTAACAGATTGGGCGAAATGGTCTAAATTTAGGCCACGGCAAATGTATATGTAGAGGTGTCTTGTCATGCCCAATATTACAGGCATGACAAGACACAGTAACCTTAAATTAATCGGAGACCAGAATACCGTCAAAACTCTCCGGACCAACACGAACAGTGCCGAGCAGGTTGGAACTAACGAAAGCAGTGTACGTTAATTGAGGAGTTATCGGCGGGTTAAAGTCTGCAGCTGAAAACGTGATGACTTGCGGCGCCAAGACGCTAAGGCTAAACGTAGAGGTAGCAGAATATACAACCGGATCGGTACTAAGTGTTCCTCTCACTATTGTAATTGTAATACCAGCCAGCGCCAGCGGAAGCGTCAAAGAGATTGTTCCTTTTAACAATACTCGCGGATTCGTCGTTGCACCTGCGGTGATCAAGCCAATTTGTCCGAACAGCTGCGGAGTATTCAGCAGCAGAATCGGAATGGCAATAGAGTTCGCTAGGCTCGCGTTCTGCGAGGTTCGAGCATCAAGATAAGTTCCCATGATGAGCACCCCCTTTCCTTTCTTGCATATTTCATTGTATTAAGAGAGATTACTGATTGCTTGTACATATCACCAATAGGTTCAATAATTCATAGTAAATCTTTAATAGATTCATCAGGTACAGGACATTAATCTTTAGTTGTTCCATCTCTTTTGTTAAAAGCCAGTTCAAACAGACCCGTGGCAGACAATCCTGCCAGTCCGCCTGCCCACAGACGCAGCACCAGATTCATATCTGTAAAAGGATAGGCAATGGCCCCGACTAATAATCCTATTGCCAGACCAACCGTTGGTACAAGGTTGCGCGGAAGCTTCACGCTATTCTTCACAAGCTGAACAAGAGCCATTACAAACACGGCTAACACCGATGCGAAAGCAAGCACATTGTTAAGCGCATCGTTATACATGACGTTCACCCCTCCTTCCGGGATGACAGCAATCCCGCCCGATGCAATACTGTCAGAACCCGGTAGAAATCCAAGCTGCCGCCGGTGGGCGTATCCAGCAGTCCCGCCGTCACTGCAGCACTGACAGCCGACTCCGCCCATGCCGGGACATTCATCACCATTCGGCCTTCAATTAGGGAAAGGCGCTCAGTCGCACTAGTGATCGCCTGCCCCTGCTCCTGTACATCTGTCTTCAGCATATCTCTGCTGACTGCAAGATCTGACAACAAAATCCGCAGCTCTTTCAGCTCTTTTTCCAGACTTGCAAGCTTTTGCTTATCTTCCGCCGACATCTCATCCTCCTCCTTAATTTCATCATATGCGTACAAGTTATAGGTATTCATTATCTGAATCAGCTTTGCCGCATACTTGGGATCAGTCGCATATCCCGCTGCCGCAATTTCCCGTGCGGCCTTTTTTCCATCCGCACCAATCACCTTGCTGTATAGGCTGTGATTCCATGAGACCCCGCCGATGAGCAACGCAGAATGGTCGGCCACCGATTCACCCCAGTTATTGTAAGCACGGAAGGCCGCAGTCACCTGCACCGGTTTGCCGTCTCTGTACTCTGTTGTCCGTACCGCCACACTTCCGGCAGGTCCGCTGCCTTTAATACCAAAGAGGTTATTGGCTTGAACCGTTAAACTGCTGTTTCCCCAGCTGGATTCCAGCGCTGCCTGCGCAATGGTCAGTGAGGCCGCAATATGACTGCGCTTCATATCTTCGACTGCGTAGGGTATAAGTCTGGAAATAAATTCGGTCTCCGTCATCTCATCACATCCTCTCCCTATATTAAATGCGCATTCTGCCAAAAAGCTTGTGCTTATTCCTATGAATTCAGGATAGCTGTTTAGCTAAATGAATAAAGGGGTAATGAATTATCAATTGTTCATCCAACACCGTACATAGAGCAACCAACTTAAAGATAAACGGCCCTGATTTTACCAAAACTTTACCTGAATTTGATAGAAAAGCTATTGTTAGTTGCTAAATTTTGGGGTAGTATATAGTGAAAATTAACTATTTAGGAGGGTCTATTGGACTATGCCATCATATTATTTTAAAGAGTTGTGGACACCCCTTAGATGGTTTGGCATTAAATTATTTCATGATGACGAAGGGAGCCTCTGGATCAAATGGTGGGCTTCCCCCCGAAAAAAATTGCGCTAAGGGTTTCACTTACAACTAAGAATCTCATTAGAATAGCAACACAAAAAAACCTTTCTTAGGATACAGCGGCAAGTTAACCGCTATATCTACACAGAAAGGTTTTTTGGCTGCACAGTACCTATTAGCAAGCGGCTTCAAATGTAATGCGATTTTTGCCGCTGCGTTTAGAAATATATAATGCCTCGTCCGCCAGCCGCAGAGTTTCGGCCGTACCCAAGCATTCTGGAGTCCATACGGCTGCTCCGACACTGCATCCGACCTGTATGGTATCGCCTCCAATGACGACCGGCAAATTAACTTTGCTGATGATGCGCGCTGCAACAACCTCCGACTCCTGCATGGGTTTGCTTGCAGAAGTATTCAGAATGATCACAAATTCATCTCCGCCCAGACGGGCAACGATTTCATTGTCACGGGTGCACTCCCGCAGCCGCACAGCCACCTGCTGGAGCAAAACGTCTCCGGTCGCATGGCCGAAAGTATCATTCACTTTTTTAAATCCGTCCAGATCCATATACAGAAAACTGAGGGTTGTCCGGTTCAATTTAGCCTTGTTCACCGCGTGAACCAAAAATTCGTTCAATCCGGCCCGGTTCGGCAGCCCTGTTAGCACATCGTGCAGAGCCATATCCGACATATAGCTCAGCTTATTCTCTGTTTTGGTCAGATTGCTGACCAGATTCCGCAGTGAAGTTGACAAGATGGCCACATCCTGAAAGCGGGACAAGGCGGGGATTTCCACATTGGCACCGGAGCTGAGCAAATCTGCCGTTTTGGCGATTTGATTCAGCGGACGGGCAATCCATCCGGCAAGCAGCCAGCCCAGAATTCCGAAAATCACGGCAGCTGCTAATCCACTTAATATGATAAATCTTTCGAGCTGGTGTACCGTTGCGAAAGCAACATCTGTGGGCTGACGAACCAGAACTGACCAGCCCAAACCCGGATAATTCAAATAACCGTCCCCGTAAGCGTATCCGGTCAGATAAGCATCTTTTCCGCTGCCGCTGTCCACGATCCATGAATTTCCACCCTCCCGGGCTTTCTGCAGCGTTTCATTCGCCATTTTCTTCCCCACCAGCCCAGAGGGTCCAAGCAGTATAGTATCATCCTTCTGGCTGACTACGAAGATTTCCACATCTTTCATCCGTTCTTTGAGCGGGTCCAGAATAGATTCCTCTACCTCACGCGACCACTCCCAGCTCAAATGCGCTGCCAGTACACCATTAAGCATTCCCACCTTGTCGTAGACCGGGACACTCACGTCCACGAATTGCAAGGCTTCTCCTGATGGATTAGGCAGGAGCTTTGCCAATAACACGGCATCATGCACATCACCCGTGAACAAACCCTTCCGGCCTTCCTGAAATACGGGTCTTTGGCTGATATCCTTTCCAAGGAGAATGTTGTCAGTTGCAGAAAGCACAGTCCCCTTGGAATCGAGGTAACCAACCCAGGTGAACACCGGCAGGCTGCTCTTCAATTGATTCAGCAATCCGCTGATTTCTTTCGTGTCCAGCGGCTTCTGGAAAGCGTTAAGCTTGCTCAGCACTTCCACTTCCCCGGAACGCGACCACATGAAATGATCCAGTTTCTCCGACATTTGATATGCCTCTGCAGCAAGTGAGCCCCCGATACTTACCTCCACAGATTTCGTAGCTTGATTCCCGATTACATAAATAAGCAGTGCAGTCAGCAAGATAATAATTACCGCAAAGGCACTGGCAAAAAAAGTCCGCAGGTTAAACGTCATGCACATTCTCCCCATATCTTTCGCAGAATAGTGTCGATAATTTTTTTATCGGATAAAACCGCAGGAATTATAAATCTGCAATCTTAAAGGCAGCCTAGTAGACAGAGAAACAGCTCCGCCCTTATCTTACAGAGCGGAGCTGTTCGCGTATCCAATATCAGCCGACTTTAGCCCCCAGCGAACGCGCCAGCAGCACCGCCTGTTCCACATCGAGCCTAACTCCCTTTAAGTCCAGGCTTTTCAGGTCAATCCCTTCTAGCTTAGCATCTCTTAGATCCGCTCCTGCAAGCTTACACTGGGCGAGCTGTACCCGGCTTAAATCCGCACCGCGCAGATCGCTTTTTTGCAAATTGCAGCCTAGCATGTCCGCCTCAGTGAACTTGATACCCCGCAGGTCCTGCCTGCTGAGGTTAATATGCCGCAAATTGGTGTAAGACCAATCCCCGCTGATCAGCGTAATACCGTCCATATATGCATTGGAGAAATCGGAGCCGACCATTTTGCAATCCTCGAATTTAGACACAAACAGATTCGCCCCGGAGAACTTGCAATTGGTAAACGCCGCTCCTTTATGTAGCGAGGCATTCAGCAATGCTCCGGTAAAATCACAATCCACAAAACGGCAGCCGCTGGAAGTCATTTCTTCCATAGAAGCTCCCTTGAAAGAACACCTATCAAACGTACAGCTGTTCAGTTCTCCATCACGCAATTCGGCGTAATCAAAATTATGCCCGGTAAAATTTTCATTGTCATATTGATACACGGGGTATCTGCTCCTCTCTCGTTTCAACAAATAAGTAAAACTTTTCTTTTTAAAAAATAGCACTTTAGGAGATTGTTCAAATGAAACCATTTCGTTATAATAGCAAATAAACTAGCGGAGGTGAACAATGGACGACTCCAGCAGAAAAGAACCGTTCCGATATGTAATGAACCAGCCCATCGAGTGCTGGCTTGAACTTCCTGCTGGTAACAACGGTCCCGGGGCAGGCAAGCTTACGGAAGGCGTACTGCTTGACCTTAGCCATTCAGGGTGCAAAATCCGAACTTCGCTGAATCTCCGCTTCACTGCAGGCGATACGAAGATAATTATCCACTTTCAGCTGGCAGAAGACAAACTTCAGTTCGTGGGAAGCGTGCGCTGGGGCTGGATGTTCGGACTTGGCCAATATCAATATGGGGTAAGACTGGATTTGCAGGAGGACGAGGAAGAGCAACTCCTGCGGGAGCTGGAAAGCTGGACTAACATGCGCAGCGCCCAGTCAAATGGATAATAGGGCACAGCCAAATGTCCTCCTTCGAGGATGTCTTTTGCTGTGCAAACACGAAAAGCAGGGCAATTAGCCCTGCTTTTGTTCGGCAGCAAACGCTGCATGAGTAGTTAGTATCCCCAGCCTCCCTCACAAATGGAGCAGCGTTTTAAGCCTCCACCCTTTTCTTCAACAGCACGTTCATCGCATAGATTAGAATAACTGCAACTGCCGCTTCAAATAACATAGGCCAGTAATTAAGATCTGGATAGGAGAATGTAATCCCGCTGCGAACCGAGTCCACATCAAGAACATCAAACTCGAACATGCTCTCCACACTCGCGAGAGAACTATTAAACATCAGCTGTTCAAGATAAGACATTCCGTTCTGGAATACTACCAATACAGCGATGATGATCCATATTTTCCCTCTGACCCGCAGACTATTGGCCACCGTGATGGCAAACATAATGGAGATCAGCGTTAAACCGGAAAACCAGATAAGCTGCAGCATGCAGTTTAGGGCAACCGGCCAGAGGTTTCCCGGGAGGAAATCCGCCGAATATACGAGAATATAGATCCCAAGATGCAGGATTGCGATGATAACAACGGATAATAGCAGCGCCCAGCAGAGCAGCAGCGGTGACAAGATGGTATACAGAGAACTCACTGGCAGAAGCCGGCGGTGATAGGATTTCAAATTGCGGCCATAGGTAATCGCGCTAGTGAGCAGGAGGCTGATCCCCACTACGACATACGTGGTCAGATTGATTGCGACCAATTGAACCCCCATGTTTCTGTTCCAATACCATGTGGCGGCATGCACCAGAATTGCGATTACAAAGTACGCAAGAATCCGGTCACGGCTGCGTCTAAAATCGTATTTTATCAGCTTCAGCATTCTGCATACACCTCTCTGAACAGCTCGTCAATGCTTTTTCCCCGTTGCAGCCTTAACTCCTCCACATCACTTTGCAGGACGATTTCTCCTTCTTTTATAAAAATAACTTCGTCAAAGATCCGTTCGATGTCTGTTACCAGATGCGTCGAGAGCAAAATACTGCTGTCTTCCTCGTAAAATTCCATCAGCGCATTGAGAATTTTCGTCCGCGCCACTGGGTCCACTCCGCCAATAGGTTCATCCAGCATGTATAAACTCGCCCGCCGCGAGAGGACCATGGTCAGCTGCAGCCGTTCGTTCATCCCTTTGGAGAGCGTCTGCACCCTATCCCGTTCACTAAGCTTCATAAACTCCAGCATACGTTTGGCTTTGACCGGGTCAAAATCCGGATAGAAGTCGCGCTGAAATTTCATCGCATCTCCCACACTCATCCAAGGGTCTGTCAGGGGCCGGTCCGGCATAAACGAAACCAATGCTTTGCTTTGTTTCCCTACCGGAACACCGAGCACAGACACACTGCCTGAGGTTGGCTGTGCCAGCCCGGCAATCAGCTTCATGAGTGTACTTTTCCCGCTGCCGTTGCTGCCGAGCAGTCCGGTGATTCTGCCTGCACCGAGTTCAAAAGAAACCCCGCGCAGCGCCTGTTTTGAGCCGTATTTTTTAGTAACCTGATGTACTTGAAGTATACTGTCCACCCTGGCAATCCCCCTATTTACTATTCCTTTGTGCAATATTCTCCGCCACGACCGTCAAGATCTCTTCTCCCTGGAAACCCAGCTCCTCCATGCCGCGGATAAACCGGTCCAAGACATCCTTGGCCATCTCTTTTTTAATGGTCATAATGGTCTCTTCCCTCCCCGTAACATATCTGCCCATACCCCGCCGTGTTTCCACAATCTCTTCACGCTCCAATTCTTGAAAGGTTCTTTGCACCGTGTTTGGATTTATCTGCAATTCTGCGGCCAGTTCCCGCACCGAGGGGATTTTATCGCCGGGTTTCAGCTTGCCTGTGATAATCTCGCCTTTGATATAATTCATGATCTGAATATATATGGGCTGGTTGTTGTCAAATTCAATGGTCATCAAGCAACGTCCCTTCGTCTGAACACCACAAACCCCGCCAGCAGAAACGCAATCAGATAGACCGCCAGCATAACAATGGAAAAGCCAAGAGTCATTCCCGGCAACGGCGCTGCGTTGTTGTGGTAGACACTAAGATTTATATTCGGAAACAGAAAGTATTTGTAAAAATCACGGTAAATAACTACTTTATCCAAGGTCAGCGCAAACATCGTAATCCCGATGGTCACTCCTGTGGAGGTCGTCAGCACCCCGATCATAAACGCCAGCGTTACATATACGACCGTGTACACGCAGCCGTACAGCAGCGAAAGTAGTATATCTCTTATTCCCGCTTCTCCCCCGCCAACGTCAAACCAAATGGCACCCGAGAGATAGACAGCCACGGCGGCAACTGCGGTCAGACTCAGCGCGAACAGCAGTACCGTTACATACTTGGAGGCTAGAATAGCCATACGGCTGCGTGCGCGGATAAGCAGAAACTTGATCGTTCCTTGGCTATACTCCTTGGATACAATCCCCGCTGTTCCAATGATGGCGAGTATAGCGACGACCTGGCCTATTCCGGTTGGCTGCAGCATCACCGCCGTAAACTCGGAAGCAGAGGCGAATGACTCTTCGGAAAAAGCTTTGATCATATAGCCTAACAGAAGTGGCAGCAGAATCAGCAGTACATGCGGCACGAAAAAAGAACGTTTCTTCGACAGCTTCAGCCATTCATTCAGCACCAGATAATTAAATTTACGCAATGCGGTTGCCCCCCGTCCATTTCAAGAAATCTTCCTCAAGGCTTTGTTTGTTCTCCGTAATCCGGTATACGCCGACATTGGCTCTTCCCAATGCCTCAACGAGTTCAGGCACTCTAATGTCCTGCAGCCGTATGTTTAGTTCAGAACGGGCCTCATCCACGCTGCCCAGCCCCACTCCCTGCAGCTCTTGTATAACTCGTTGTGCGGCTTCCATCCCGCCTACCCGGACAGTGAGTGACACTTCTCCTTCCTTCTCTTCCCCGGCACCCAGTTTGGTTACCGTCACCAGCTTCCCGTTCTGAATGACAACGGCCCGATGGCAAATTTGTTCAATCTCCGCCAGCATGTGGCTGGAAATGAGAATGGATATCCCTTCAACTTCAGCGATTGTCCGCATATAATCACGCATTTCGCGTATTCCCGCAGGGTCCAGGCCATTCGTCGGCTCATCCAGAATCAGCAGCTTCGGTGAATGGAGCAGTGCCTGGGCGATACCGAGCCGCTGCCGCATTCCAAGTGAATAAGCCTTTACCTTCTTGCTCATCGCTTCCTGCAGCCCAACCAATTGCACAACCTCTTCAATCCGCGTTTCCGGAACATCATCACTCATCCGTACATACTGCTTCAGATTATCCAGCCCGGTCATATGCGGATAAAACTCAGGGTTCTCGATAATCGCTCCAATATGGGCTATTGCCCGGTTGAAATCATTACGAATGCTATGTCCTTGAACCAGCACATCCCCTTCGCTCATCTTGATCAAGCCGGTCATCATGCGGATCGTTGTTGTCTTTCCGGCACCGTTCGGTCCGAGCAGCCCGACAATTTCTCCTTTGCGGATGTCAAAAGACAGCTGATCCACTATCGCCTTTCCTTTGATCACCTTACTCACCTGGTTCATCTGCAGCACAATGGAATCTTTCCCTTGTGTTGCAAGTCCCTTTGTATTCATTGACTGTTTCATAGCAACCTCCCTGAAAAAGTGAAAATATTGGAGAAACAAATACTGTATCGGTGTGTTAGTTACATAGTACACTAGTATCAATGTGATGTAAAGCCATTTTTTAGGAATTGGGTGTCAATAAAAGGCGGTCCCATAGTTCCTCGTCCAAGACTTCCTCTCAAGCAAACATAGAATAGTAGTGGAATGAGCTTCAACACATGCTGATATCACAGAACTTAAACCCATGCTTCCGAAGTCAGATTAGTAGCTAAAGATTATGGAAGCGATGCTCACAAAACTTTTAGGAGGAATGAAAATGAAACGAGAGGTTCATATTTCCCAAACTTACCCGCGGCTCACCGTATACTCAGAAGAGAACTACAGGGGACGGAGCAGAATTTATACCGGCAATCTCGGGATCCGTAATACAGACAACATTCTCGACGGGATCGAAAGTCTGCGCTTCTTCTCCACCAGCAGCAATGCTACGCTTGTATTGTTCAGCAGAACCCGCTTTAGAGGCATTTTCCGTGTACTGCGTGGAAATCACAGCATCCGAGATCTGGATGATTACATCAACGGCAACGACGTGGAATCAATCATCTCCACCAATCAAAGGCTGACGTTAGCGCAAATCCGCAATATCCGCGACAGCGGAGAGCTGCCTGCCGGATATCGTCTGATCTAGAGTTTATGGGCCGCCGCTATAAAAGAGGGTACACCCCGCCTCCCGGCAAGGTGTACCCTCTTTTACACGAATCTGCTTATTCCCCTTCAATTAATTGCAGCAGTTCTTCAACAACCCGCTCAGGCTGATAGCTGTGAATGTAATGGGAGCTGTCAGGCACGATGATTTGTTTGCCCTTGACGGACCATGCAGGAAGAACTACTTGGCTGTCCATCCAGGAGGCATCATCGTCAAGCTTGCCGAAATAGTCTGCAGTCAAGACAGTGACAGGAATCGGAAGCGGTTTGCTGCCAGCCAGCACAACGCGGGCATTCTCTTGACTCTGGCGAATTTCATCGGTCATATTCCGGTTGCCCGCCAGCAGCAGTACCGCTTTGCGGTTTATTTCCTTCAGCTTCTCAGGCAGCAGCTTATCCCCATTGCTGTCACTCGCTACCCATTCTGCGAATCCATTCACATGATATAATGCCCGCAATATACCGGTCGCCCGAAGCCCCTTGTATATTCCGGACACTAGTTTAAGCTCCGGACTGGACTCATAGTATTCAGGACTCCCACCGTCAATCAGCAGAATCCCTTTCACCTCTTCAGGGTACCGCTGGGCATAACGGATGGTTTCCAGTGCGCCTAGCGAATGGCCGACAAATAGATAAGGCGGCTTCTGGCCGGAAACTTGCAGCAGCTCGTGAACTTCGCCGGTGATGGAGTCAATATCCCGCTTTCTGCCGGTTAAGTCACTATATCCGTAACCAAAGCGGTCATAGACCGCAATTTTCGCATGCTGCCTCAGCCCCTCGTACAATGGAGAAAAATCGGCGTAAGGATTTGCCGTTCCCCACCCGGCTGCAAACACCACAGTCGTTGATCCCGCACCCTCAGTATATAGGTGCATTTTACCTCCTTTTACCTGATATAGGTCTCCGGCGGGTGAATAATTCTTCCTGTCCTGTGTGGAACCATACCATTGATATGCGGCTCCTAACCCGGCCAATACAATCAGTGCAGCCAGCAGGCAGAGTGTAATTTTCGCACCTCTTCTTTTTAACATACACTCCTCCAATTCCATGTTAGAAGCTGCTCTTCACCTCGACAACGATATATTCAGACGTTTCTCACTCATAAGCCTTGAGCGATATTCGTAATTTTTTGAATGATGGACTGAACTTCATCGCTATCCTTAATTACAAATAGATGATCTGCTTCGCCTGCTGCTGGTGCCACCACATGCCTTGATGAGACTCTGCTTGCTGCCGGCTAAGCACTTCTTCAAAATTAGACGCACTTCTGAAAATGGTTGTACTGCGCTGACTAGTGCAAATACGAGAATGAAGAATATCATCGGGGATTTCAAAATGAACAAGTATGCTGACAAAACCTTTGTGATGAAAACGTTCGAGCATCTCCAAACGGCCATTGCGACCACGATTGGCGTTACATAAAATAAGATGTGAATTTGACTCATTAACAGCATAATCTACAATTGTCCGAGAGATGGCGTTTTTGAAGGTATTGGCTCCTTGTTTAGGCAGCAAGCTTTTGTAATGGGTGTTGATAAATTCAGCATGGTCATCCCGGTCAATCACAACTGAGTTGTGTAAGTGCTGTTCTAATTTTTTTGCAAATGTAGTTTTCCCGCTATGTGTTTTACCGACGGTAATGATCACTAACCTTTTCATCCATGCAACTCCATTTCTCCAAAATATTCAATTAGCAAATACAGCGAACCCATTCATAGATTTAACTATGCTTACGAACAAAAAGAGTGACTGGTTACATCCTTGGTAAAAAAGGGTAAACAAACTAGAAACCAACTGCCGAAGGAGAAAAGCATGGCATCCCACAAATCAAAAGTCCAACTACACACTAAACCAACCCAGCCGAAGCCGCCCCGTTCCTTCTTCCAGAGATACTTTTGGCTGCTGGTTGTTTTAGGTCTGGCATTGTTTTTCCTGTTGTATGCGGATCAGAATTACATACATGGCTTGGGGCTTGGAGTCCAGCAGGGACTGCTTGCAGACAAAACCGCTCAATCTGCCGTGCTGTGGACGGCAGATTTGTTCCTTACTTTCAAGCTATATGGCATTACCATTAGAGCCAAGGATAAATTCAAAGGCGGATACCGGTTTTTCTATTATTTCAGTTTTCTGAATTGGCCTGCGGCCATCCTGCTGGTACTTGTACTGGTATTTCAAACGCCGCAGCAAACCATCGACTTGTTTCATTACTGGAGCAAGGGTACCCTGGCCGAACACACTACGCAAATAACGGACAGCTATAAAAGCTGTGGCACGAGAACCAGCAGCAGCTGTACGCTCATTGTTACAACCTCGGACCAAGGGACTTTTCATGTTAACGGCTATATGAACAGCCTGATTCTGGCCCACGAGTCCGAAGTAACTGCCTTACGTTACCTTCCGTCTTCCAGAAAAATCGTCAACTTCCCTACAGCGGAAGGCTGGCAGTAATTCTATATGGTCATCTCCGCTATGCGGTAGTGAACGTGACTGGCTGAATGCCGAACCGACAGGAGATGATTACCACAATATTCCACACTAAAAATGATACTTACAGTTGAAGCTGGACGATTAAGATAATGCGCTTAACCGGGGGGCTGGCTGTGGAGCTCAGACCCATGATCATACCGGGAGACAGCTGCATCAAGCTCCGCCTTGCACTTCCAGCAGAAATCCTTGAATTTGTGCAGCTCCAACTGACAGCTGGTTTACCTCTCCGGATAACTGTTTCACTTGTTCATGAAGCACATGTGCTTCATCGGTGCCCTCCAGATAGCGGGTGACAAAGTGTAGGAACACATCAACTTTTCTAAGCAGCATCAGCACCGGAAGGGCCTTGATTTCGGCTTCGGTAAGACGGACCCTGGTGCTGAAACCCCGGCAAAAATCCCGGACCGCCGCTCTTTCCTCCGCATGACCCAATAGCCCCGACAGAATTACCGCAGGCTCCATCGCCCTCACATCAAAGGTGCAAAATTCAAAATCAAGCAGCGCAGCTACTTGCCGGTGATCGCTTGTCTCCACCAGCAGATTGGAAGCATTCAAATCTCCATGCACCAGCTGATGCGGCAACCCCTTAAGTTCAGCCAGCGAATCCGCGATATTTTCATAAGCGTTGTAAAGGATCTCCAATCCTTTAGCAAGTTCAGTAAAGGGGACTGGCGGTTGTAGACACAGCTCACGGAT
The DNA here is from genome assembly GCF_051594305.1 of Paenibacillus sp. IHBB 3054. Lineage (NCBI taxonomy): Bacteria > Bacillati > Bacillota > Bacilli > Caryophanales > Paenibacillaceae > Paenibacillus > Paenibacillus sp. IHBB 3054. The sequence continues at coordinate 125,277 of NZ_JBOFBG010000018.1, forward strand.
TACTTCTCCGGTACATAGCGGATAAGCCTGCCGCAGCTCATAATAAGGCCGGTAGACCGGAGCAAGTCCGGGACTTATCTCTGCCAGCACTACGGACAATGTACCTGCCACCTCCCCGAAGGATTCGAAATAGCCAGACTCCTGCTCAGTGGGCGAATCTCCGTCTATGTATTCGAACAAGCAGCTAAATTTACCAGCCCTGTCCTCCAGCTGAACCAAAGTTTCTCCGGCCGGTGTCGCGATGGGAACAGGCACTTTGAAGGGTAAAGATAACATCCCCAGCTTTTGCAGAACAGCATGCTCGAATTCGATTTTCTCTCTATCTTTATGTGTATCATAGATTCGCAGCACGGCGCGGCGAGTGCTATTTTCTACAAAATAGGTTGTATTATTCCAGCCCCCGCTCCGCTTCCTCAAGGTTCCACTCCACTCCGGCCAAACTTGGCTTACAATAGTATCCGTAGGCTTATGCCCCTCTCTTAATTGTATTGTAGCGAGTCTACCATAAAGTGAAAAATATTCACCAATTCAAAGGCAATTGTAAAATCAGTAACTGGCTGTGTCAAATCGCCAAAACAACTAAAATAACTACTTCCAGCGAACACCCGGTTTTTCCGCTATAATAAATTTCATATTGATATACGCAAAGGATGGGATACTTATGGATGCAACTGTTTCCAAACGATGGCTGCTGGCAAGGCTCTATGAGCCGGAGCAGACCATAGTGGACTGCCGGTTTACGCTCGGTAAACCTAAGGCTGGCCGGGAAAACTATGAACAAGAGCATATTCCGGGTGCGGTCTATCTCGATTTGGAGCTGGATCTGTCAAGCCCTGTGGGAGAACATGGCGGACGCCACCCCCTCCCCGACCCGCAGGTACTTTCTGCACGCCTCTCGAAGCTGGGAATCGGAAATGATTCACGCATTGTCGCCTATGATGACGAAAGTGGCATGAATGCTGCGCGGCTCTGGTGGCTGCTGCGTTACCTGGGGCATGAACAGGTATTCATTCTGGAAGGCGGCTTCAGCGCATGGAAGGCAGAGAAATTCCCTGTAACGGAGCATCAGCCGGTGCGGGTGCCAAGCTCGTTCCAGGCAAATGTGCAGCTGCAGATGCTGGTTGACGTGGACAAGGTACACCAGGTATCTGCTAATATGGAGCCTTCAGCTTCTGCGACTGGCCTCTCTCCGGTCCTGATCGATTCTCGCGCCCGCGAACGCTTTCTGGGTTTGGAAGAAACCTTGGACAAGAAAGCCGGACATATCCCTGGTGCGTTCAACTTCTTCTGGAAAGATACGCAGAATGCTGATGGAAGCTACAAAAGTGCCGAGGAGTTGCAGGAGCATTTCTCCGAGCTGGACAAAGACGCCGAGATCATCGTCTACTGCGGATCCGGTGTCACCGCCTGCCCAAATGTACTGGCGCTGGAAAAGGCCGGCTATAGGAATGTTAAGTTGTATGCGGGGAGTTGGAGTGACTGGATTTCGTATGAGGAGAATCCGGTGGCGACGGGAGAAGTATAAGAACCGAAAGGCCGCGTTGGACGTGGGCTTGGGGCTGTGACAGGTTGCCGGGAGGCAGACTGTTGCAGCCCTCTTTGGGCTTTTCTGTCAACAACCTGCAAACTAGAACAAGGCGAAAGCAGTTGCAAGCGGCCCGTAACCAGCCATGGCTAGGCTGTCGGGTCAAGTTGATTGAACGCTTGGGGGCTTTGTTTGGCCATCCACAAGCTAGCTCTCGGGAGCTTGACCGCCCTTGGAACACTTCGCTTCGTTTTCTCCTCAGCGCTATTTTAAAGAAGCTTACGCAGTCTTACGTTCCGAAGCTTCCAAGCGTAAGGCTAAGCGAGCCCGCAGGGCGGTCAGTTGCTCCAGCTTAAGTGTCGGGTACTGTTCGGCCAGCCGCGTTGCAGATAGCGGTAGTGGCTTTTGTAGTCGTTCAGCGTTGCAAAAAGCTGCCCGATCATTATAGTGACGAATTTAACGTGTTGCCGTCTTCTTTTTGCTTTTAAATGACTAAGATGGCTTCCAAAATGCAATATAGTGTTTACATTTTACAATACATAAGTTACAATCACTCCCAACCAATAACTGGAAAGGAACTCTCGTGTGCTTGTTAACAACGTTCGCGAACTGAGGGCACGCTTCAGATGGTCGCAGCATGACCTAGCGGATGCCAATTGAGCCACTCGCCAGACAGTAGGGTTAATCGAGAAAGGAGATTACTCCCCTTCGATTACGCTCGCTCTTAAAATTGCCGCAGCTTTCAAGTTACCCGTCGAAGAAGTTTTTTATATAAGATGTTAAACGGATTATGCGTTCGCCATTTCTTTCAACCCCATTGTTTCCCAGCATCATCGCAAATATTGTTCAAAAATAAGCGTATTTCTACCGAGGGGAGATCAAATTAATATGAATATAGCCGTCAAGTTGATGCAAAAATTCAAAGACCTCGATAACCAAAATAAGCTGAAAGTTTATCAGGGCAAAGCGGAGCTCATCAGGAAACGGAATCTGGAAGCCTGGGACGATGGGCAGTTTCAAGCGGAATCCCTCCGGCTGCAAGAAGAAGCAAAATCGGGTACGCCTTTGGACGAGTTGCTTGTCGATGCCTATGCGCTAGTTTGTGAGGCAGCGAAGAGAACGCTCGGATTACAGCCTTACGATGTCCAGATCATGGCTGCCATAGCTCTACATGAGAGATTTCTGATCGAGCAGCATACCGGTGAAGGAAAAACACTCTCTGCTGTTATGCCTGCATATCTAAATGCACTGACCGGCAAAGGCCTTCATGTGCTGACTTTTAACGATTATTTGGCCAAGCGGGATGCGGAGTGGATGGGCCCGATCTATCGTTTCCTCGGGTTAACGGTAAACTCGGTTCAAGCGGGCATGAGCCTGTCCGAGAAACGGGAAGCATACGCCAAGGATATAACCTATGTTACGGCCAAAGAAGCGGGATTCGATTACTTGCGCGACACAATCGCACTAAGCGAAGCCGATACCGTGCATCGTCCTTTCCATTACGTCATCGTCGACGAAGCGGATTCGCTGCTTCTCGACGAAGCGCGGGTGCCGCTAGTCATCAGCGGCGATTCGGCCTCTTCCAGGAGCGACGGCTTTCGTTTCGCAGAAGTGGCTCGGCAGCTCAAGCAAGCAGAGCATTACGACTTCGACGAGTTCCAGCGGAACGTTTACTTAAATGAAGCAGGCGCTGCGAAAGCGGAATCGCTGCTGGGATGCGGCAATTTGTACGATAGCCATAACAGTCACTTGCTGACGTCATTAAATTGCGCGCTGCATGTGGAATCGTTATTAAAGAAAGACGTCAATTACATCGTCCGGGACAGCAAAATCGAGCTGATCGAAGAATATACCGGCCGCGTGGCGGAGAACCGGTATTTGCCGGACGGGCTGCAAGCCGCGCTTACGGCCAAAGAAGGGCTGTACTCCATGGCCGGCGGGAAAATTCTCGGGACGATCACCATTCAACACTTCATCAGCCTGTATCCGCAGATTTGCGGAATGACGGCTACCGCGCATGCTTCCGCAATGGACTTCGAAGATATTTATGCGCTGCAGGTCGTGCAAATCCCGCCGAACCAGCCAAACATCCGGATCGACCATCGGCACCGGATTTATACCCATAAAGAAGCCAAGCTTAAGGCACTCGTACAAGAAATCTCATCCGTCCATAGGACGGGACGTCCAATTCTCATTGGTACGTCAAGCGTCGAAGAGTCTGCCATGCTGGCAGAGGCGCTAGCGGCTGCCGGCGTACCATGTCATGTTCTGAATGCGAAAAACGACGCGGAAGAAGCCGACATCATCGCCAAAGCGGGAGAACCCGGCGCAGTGACGGTGTCTACAAATATGGCGGGACGCGGCGTCGACATCCGGCTCGGCGGCGGCCCCACGCAAGCAGAGGTAGTCGCCAAGCTTGGCGGGTTGTACGTGATTGGCACCCATGTGAACGAAAGCGTGCGGATCGACGACCAGTTACGCGGGCGTTCCGGCCGCCAAGGCGACCCGGGAGCTTCCGTTTTTTATGTAAGCTTGGAGGACGAGTTGCTGCTTCGCTTCGGCATCCATAAAGCGGTTCGCGCTCCCAGGCAGGATGAGGCTCTTGAAGCACCGGTGCTCAGCAGTAAGATCACCAGTATTCAGCGTATTGTTATGGGCCAAAACTTCGATATCCACAAGGAACTGAACTGTTATTCGGATATGGTGGAGGATCAGAGGCGAATTTTATACGCGGAGCGGCTCCGAATTTTGAAAGGCGAGCAGCCGTTGAGCCCAGCGGAGCAGAGGGTACGGCTTTTTTATATCGACGAGTTCTGGGCCGACCATCTAGCATACGTTTCTTACCTTCGCGAAGGCATTCACTTGGAGAGCCTTGCCAGCCGCAATCCGATCGACGAATTTCATGCGCAAATCACCGAAGCCTACGAGCAAATTCCTTCTAAAATAAATAGCGCGTCGGAGAATATGCTTGAAAGGCTCGGAGGTTCGAATGACCCGGCTGAGTGGGAAAAGTTCGGTCTGAAGAGCCCTGCTTCCACCCGGACTTATATTATCAACGATCAATACCTACAGAATAAGCGCAGCTCATGGACCGGAACGACTGTATTTGCTTATTGGATTCGCATGATTATGAGGCCGATGTTCAGACTGTCAAAATATTGATGCAGCGTAGCTTTTTCAAGGATGACCCGTTGCCGCCCATTTGCTGTACGAAAGAACGGCTGATCTGAGCTATTCCCAGAAGATTTGGAAGCAGGTCGATATGGCTGGCTACGAGTGAACGCTCGATACATCCTACACCGAAAATGTTTTCCGAAGCGAAGCTGACTCCGTGTTGACTTCGGGGCACAAAAAACACATCGCTGGTGCGTATAAGCCGCTTGGCGATGTATTCAATAATTACGAACTATTGTTTGAATTGCCTGCCTGTTCCCTTCATAGATATGAATCGCAGCAACCGGCATTGTCTCAGCAGTTATCCATTCATTGCAGACTCGCAGCGGTGAACAGCAGTACCCTTCCGTCCGTGTTTAGAATCCGTGTGCCATTATCAAGCTCCGCCAGGGGCTGGTCCCAATGGACATGCCCGCAAAATAATAAGAGTTCGGGCCCGGCTTCCAGTTGTTCACGGATGCCTGAATGGCCCGGAAGCCGGGCTTCGGGAACCTCGGGGCCTTGGTGCAGCAGAAGCACATCCGGGCCACGATGCAGCAGATTCCGCAGCGCTTCCAGATATTCACCTTCAGGCTTCCGGTTCGGTTTATCCCCTCTTCCGGTCACACCTCCAAGCCTGCTATATGTAGCCCCTTCTGCCACATAATATCAGGTTCAGAGAACATATGAATTCCTGTATGAGACGCAAGCTCGGCTTGCCCTTCCCGAGACAGCAAATCATGTTGCCGTTAACGCCCAGCACCGTGCTGAACTTGTTGCGGAATGCCTTCCATACCGGAAGCGGGTCACCGCTTGATCCTCTTTTGGCGGGATCACCGTATAAATCACCGCATAAACAGACCAGCACCTTCTCGGGATCGATGGCCGGCATGTAAATTTGAAGCAAAACCTCCAGCGATTCAGGAAGTACCTCACCCAGCAGCGAGTCGCCATATTCACCGGTTGTGCTATGAATGGCCATACCTTGAAGATCCGATGCCACTATCAGCGCATCCACATCCTGAGGGAGTCCCAGAATTTCTCCCCAATATACAGGAAGCCATTCATTTGAGATCCCTTGGCCGCCCGCCGCAGCACTGACATAAGGAATTTGCTCGAGCGGTTTTTCGGCAATACTTACGATCTTAAGCACTGCTCTGCCTGTTTTTCCTGCTTTACTCTTGCTCACGCTTTGCCTTCACTCCTCGCCTCTTGCCAAGCCTCCAGTATAGGAATTGGCGCTTTGCGGCTAAATTGGCCGCTGCCTTCTTTAGCACACAGCGGCGGATAATAGCCAAAGACCTGACCAGGCTGGAGCTTCAGGGCCGCCTCTTCCCATCCTTCCCAACGGAATGTCTCATAGAACAGATCAAGATCCCCTTCCGCCAGCCAGCCGATGAACCCGGAATAGGCCAATTGGGTCGACTCCCATTCCAGCGTATCCGGGGCAAAGTAATATACATGCCCGCTCTGCCCGAACCGTCCCACATCGAGTCCAAAAAAGCCGCCTGCAGCATCATAGGCCACAATCAGCAGGCCGGGCAATGCAGGAATATCTTGTGAGGCTGCAAGACCATTCCAGGAAGTAAGACTCCCATAGATGCCTTCGCCGCCAGCGCCAAGAAGTGTAATCCAGCCATGCTCAAAAACGATCCCTCCGGTCTCGTAAGCAATCGCTCCCAGATAAGACTTGGTGCTCACCTGTAAGCGAACGAGCGTCTGTGCTGCCGTTTCCGGTTCCGCTGCTGTCAGCCGATAGGTACGAGTACCTTGACTCAGCAGCTCTCTGACTTCTTCCCAAGCATGATTCTCCAAATCCACCAATTCTGCTACAGATAATGAGTGCATATTCTTCCGCCTCTCTCATTTATAAAGTATCTCGTGATCGCACAATAATGCGGCTATATGTACTTCTACCAATATATACCCAAATCAAACACAATAATAATTCCTATTGGATATCCCATAGTTTTGACTCTCTAATCAGTTAGTGTACGGTTACTTGTTGTTTACTTACATATTGAATCACATCATAAAGCGTCCGGTTGTGCCCTTCCCGTTGATTTCCTCATCCAGTGTATATTTATCCTCCAGCGTACCCTTTAGACCAAGAGGCGCCTGGAAATTAACAACTCTGATATTAAATTTTTCGCCTTCAAGTACTACCGCTTTTGTCGATGAAAAAACTTGATAGGAACCGCTTAGTCCGACTCGTTAATATGGGAGAAACCTATATCCCGCTTTGATTGTAGGTTGGTACAACCATTCAACGTAATACACACGCGTGATGATGAAAAGCCGGCCCCTTTACGGGAGCCGGCCCTTATTTTTACTCAGGGTATCTTGTGATAATATAATCGCCTACAGCTTTTATATGTTCCAAAGTAAACATACGTCCCCAGTGAATAGATGAATTATAGTTCCCTTCCGCAAGGGTAACATTTGTGTCATCTATGCTGAGAATAATCACTGAATGGGTATCATTATTTATCCTTACAATATCTCCAACTTGAATATTGTTAAAATCCGTATGCTTGCGAGCGGGTAAGTTACCAAATGCAGTATCACTTAATATAAAAGCAAACCCCACACAGCCATAACCTCTACTATAAATGCCACCATTCCACGCGTAAACATTACCGTTTGTCCATGCCATTCCCTCAGGATATTGTTCCTTTAGGGCAATCATTTTTTCATAAGCAGCCTCTTCTGTAGGTACAGGTATTGTTGTGTTAATTGAAGTATTTACTGAAGTATCTATTGATGTGTCTTCTATTAGGTTGTCTTCTTTTAATGTGTCAACAGGTTCAATAATAACCGTCCGCGAATCTGATCTATAACTTACGGCTCTGCCTAATGACTCTGCGATAACACGAACGGGCACTAATGTACGCCCATTTATCGATACTGGCGGGGAATCGATAGTCACTTTTATATCATTTTTATAAATATATTCATTTCCTATTGAGAGCTTAACCACATCACCGTTTTTAGATAAAGCTGTAATCGATAGTGTAGCATCATCCCATTTAACAGTAGCATTCAATGCTTCAAAAATAACTCGCATCGGTATCATAACACGATTATTTATTACTTGGGGCGGAACATCAAATTGCAAATTCGTACCATCGAGCATCACAGTAACTTCGTTACTTGCAGCATTTACACTTGTCACACTTACAAAACACATGAACATCATTAAAAGAATTGATAATTTAATTGTAATTTTCTTAAATATGTTGGTATTCCCCTTTATATATATTCTATGTAAACCGCAAAAGACAGAAAGAAATCCGTTCATCAAATATGGACGGGGGATTAATAAATAGAGTTTATTTCTTCGCCGCAACTTTATAATACGAATCCAGACCTTTTTTAATTCCTTGAACAATCTTGTCCTGATATGCATCCTCACTTAACTTCATGTCTTCTTTACGATTCGTCATGAAGCCCATTTCGATGAGCACAACCGGTACGGTTGACCAATTGAATCCGGTAAGATCACTCCTAGGAATTAATCCGCGCGATGCCGCCTGCGTTTCTTTCAGCACCGCTTTAGACAGAACCTTGGTGATCTCCAAACTTTGCGATGCAATCTTCTTCGTAGATGGGATGTCAGTAGAAGGATAGAGAAAGGACATGCCTTGAATCTCGCGATTAACGCTCCCATCTGCGTGTAGTCTAAGGGTCATATCGGCTCCTGCCTGATTACATCTAATGGCACGCTCGCTGTTTGATATATCCACATTATTAGTGCGGCGAATCATTACCACCTTGTAATCTTTCTGAAGTGCTTGCTCCAGTTTCAATGCCACTTCCAGGGTGAGTTTGTATTCGGGTGTACCAGTAGCTATGCCCTTCGTGCCGCTTGACACCTTTGGTTTAACCGTTTTGCTTCCTGGCGCTACGGGCTCTTTAGAGGTATTACCTTTACTCTGGTGTCCCGCATCTATGCAGATAACCGTCTTTCCCACTGTACTGGCTAATGATGTTACATTTGCTGTTTTCGCCTCTGCTCTATTTGGAAGGCTGCCTGACGTTAATAAAATCATAATAGCTAAGAGGATTGTATTCAATTTTACGCGCATGATTAACTCCTATCAGTTAGGCCAAGGATCGCCACTATATAAGTTGTTGACTCCGTAATGGAACATCTGCAACAGGTGGGACTTAGTACCTCCTTTCCTTATTCTCCCATTATAATCTAAACTTAGTGGTATTATTATTTGATAGTTATACCGTAATACATAATTCGACATCATACAAAATATCCCTTCATATTCTGCATAAATGTAAATTTTCAATTATGGCAAAACTACTTATGAACAAGAAAAATGGTTTCTAATCTGACGTTTGATAAATCCTTGATCATGCGTATATCCATTAAATAAACTGTGCTTCAATTCAATAAATGAGAATTATTCTCTCCCCGAATCCGACTCTATCGCCGGAACCACTAAAGTAGATTTCTTTCAAAATATTCACTTTCAGGGATTAGCAGCCGAAGAATATATTATGTTTAATACATAATATTAACTGTTTTGAGAGATTTGGAGGATAATAATCGTGAAGTCCCATGTTACACTGATTGCATCTTTAGTACTTGTTAGCACCCTAATGACTTCCTGTTCAATGAGCAAGTCCGAACATGAAACAGGTGCGAATGGCAACACCTCCAAGGCAACCATGGAAGTCGGGCAAGCTTCAAGCTCAACGCCTGCTCCCACCGAGGCCATCGACGAGGAAGCCGCCAAGTTAGAACTCGAAGCCCTGGAATTGGCCAAATACAATGCCTATGTAGACCTGAACAACGCAATGACGGGACGGCTCCAGGATGTGCTGATTGATTATTTTGAAGAGTTCGGTTATGAGGCCAAGCCGGTGATTGACAAGTATTTCAGCGCCACAATGCTCTCCTTCACCGATTCCGGTGAGAAGGCCATGCAGACCGCGTTCGCCGCTGCTGCCGACAAGCCAAGCTTCGAGAAACTGGACGCCCAGGTCAGCCTGCTGGAGCCAATCCTGACAGAACTGCTTGCCGCACTGGCTGAAGCGCACGAGTATTACGAGATTAAGGGCTATGTCGATGACCAGTTTGCCGGAAGCAAGACGCTGCATACCCGAATTCTCAAGGCTGATGCTGCCTATGAAGAAGCTTCGAGCGAGTTTTTCTCGCTGCTTGGCGAGATGGGGGATGAACGCACAAGAAACAGCCTTCAAGAATACAAGGATAACGGTCAGGATCTGAATTACACCGTGATGCTCTTTTTACTGGATGCGGAAGGCCTGGAAACGGAGATGGGTGACCAGGAAATACTGGCCGACAACATTCTGGAGCTGGATATGGCGAAATTCAAAGCGAAATACGCTGTTCTGACAGAAGATCTCAAGCTGCTGATGGAATATGCGGCAGACGAGACAAGAGTCGTATCGGAAGGATTCTCCAGTCACTCGCTCGAAAGATATGTTGATGCAGCCAAGAAAGTCAAAGTTTCAGGTGCTGAAATTATCGAACGTGTCAACAAGAAGCAGCGTGTAGAAGATTTTTATTTGAAAAGCTCCTTCTTCCGCGAAAATCAGTCAGGCACACCCGAGAATTTCAGCAAGTCTTTAAGTGAATTAATCGCAGAATACAACCAATTGCAGTAAGCTAAGCTACTCTATGCAGGGCTGACCCAAAAGCCATGAAATGGCTACTTGGATCAGCCCTTCTGTTAGTAGGGTCAACGTTAGACCTTAGTGAAGACACTCCGTGAACGGACAGTTGTTCCATTCGCTGTGCTTTCGCTCTCTCTGTCTCATTCACCCTTTAATCCCCCTGTCTGTTTGGTGTTATAATGATCTCCAAGTAATTTATCCCTTGAGTTCGAGTACGGAGGCATACAGAATGAATATTGAATTTTGGATTACAGCTTCGATCAGCGATTTGGTGTTTTATCCCGATGAGTGGGATGATAAATATGTGACACACCCGAATTTCCAGGCGGTCTTGAATGAGCTTGGCATAGCCGTGCCTGTGGAGGAGATTCATGAACACTACTTCAGCAATCCTGTACATACTGGCGATATGCTGGTATTCCGCAATCAGGAACAACCCTCGGAATGCATTGTCCTGAATACCTATCGAGACCCGTTGGACCAACTTGATATGATACAGTTTGGCTGGAGCACCGTGAACAGAGGGGAGACTATACGGCAGTTATCCAGGCACTTCTACGATGAATGCGAATATGCCGTTCGCTACGAGGAAGGTCAGAGTGTACTCTACCATATACTGAGAAAAGGCCCATATTCGCGAACTTTCCACTACAATACCGTCTTTGAACAGCAGCTCAAGTCCTACAAGCTGTGACATTGGCTACCGGTGTTCTTTAGCCATATCCAGCCAGAAGACACTCCACGGCCGCACACTGATATTCCGCACGGCAGAGCCGTTCAGGCTCTGCGTCACAACGCAGCTTACACTAGTTGATTGAGACTGATCGGACTTCACTCGCCACCAAAACCCACAAGGCCCCCTCCTGCCTTAGCTTCGTTATCCTACAAGCATCAACCCGATATAGCAAACAGGTCGGCCATAAATCAGTAAATTTGGCCAGCAGCCGTCCTCATATTGTGTTTTTTAAATTCACTTTTTCATAAAAAGAGAAGGCCGGAAGACCTTCTCTAAAAATAATCAATTATTTGCCTTAGTTAGACAGGCTTTGCAGATAAGCATCCGCTTCTTCAAAGGTTGGATAATGTACTGCAAATTGCCCGAACAGTCTCTTCATCTGCATTTTCCAAACCGGAGAATTGGCCACATACACCCATCCGCCTACTCCATTTGCAACAGCGATATCGCCTGTGGGGGCAAGCTTAGCGGCAACCTCAGGAGAAAGAACAGAGGTTGAGCCTGATACATCAGTCACTCCAGTGAAACCTGGTTTTAGTTGCTTCATTGCTTTTTCAAAATCGGAAATGTAGGACGGAACATCCTCTTCTGTAAGACCAAATGCTTTTACTACCACTTGATTTTTTTGCACATTTACTTCCATCGTGTAAGGCATGCTGATTCCTCCAAGTATGTATAGGTTGATTCATCAGAATCTAAAACCTTTTATCGGTTAATCCCCTTAATTAATTGAGATTTTCAAGGAAAATAGTTTAATTATTTAATCAGCTACAGCTTTTGGAAGTAAGGGGACTTACTTCGGGGCCTCTAAAACTTATACCTTCCTACACAGGAATTATTTACAAAAGCAAGCAGATCAGTTATATTGTACTGGTACAATAAGTACACTATTTGCGGAAAGGAGGACTTTTTTGGAAATTATTATTAGCAGTAATAGGAATAAGCCCATTTATGAACAGATAACCTCGCAAATAAAAACAATGATTATGAGTGGAGAACTGCAAGCGGGAGACCCTATTCCCTCCATGCGGTCGTTAGCAAAATCTATTCAAGTCAGTGTCATTACTGTCCAAAAGGCGTATGAAGATTTGCAGCGGGATGGATTCATTGAAACAACTGTTGGACGTGGAAGTTTCGTATCTGCCCCCAATAAAGATGTCTTTCAAGAAGAGCAACAGAAGAAAATTGAAGAGCACTTAACTATTGCAGCTGAAATTGCCCGAACGAGCGGAATTAAATTGGAAAAGATGGTAGAAATACTGACTGTCTTTTATGCGGAGGATAAAAAATGAATCATAGTCTAGAAATAGCAGGACTAACTAAAACCTATTCTAATTCTGATTTTCATTTAGATAATGTTTCGTTCTCTATTCCTTGTGGAACAATTATGGGGTTTGTTGGTGAAAATGGAGCTGGAAAAACAACGACCATTAAATCCATATTGAACACAGTTAAAAAAGATAGTGGAACTATTAAAATTCTGGGTCAGGTTATGACAGACAAAGACATAGGAATTCGTGAAGACATAGGAGTTGTCTTTGATGCGGCGAGTTTTTCAGGTGTTGTGACACCCAATAAACTTGCAAAGGTTATGGGCGGAATTTACAAACAATGGAATCAGGGTTTCTTTTTAAATATCACGAGTAAGTTTGACCTTCCTATGGATAGAAAGATTAAGGAATTTTCACGAGGAATGACAATGAAGCTTGCTATTGCAGTCGCATTATCACATCATCCCAAGTTACTTATTCTAGATGAGGCAACTTCCGGTTTAGACCCCATTACCAGAGAAGAAATTTTGGAGGTTTTTCTGGAGTTCGTGGAGGATGAAAGCCATTCAATCCTTATGTCTTCCCATATCACAAGTGACCTGGAAAAAATCGCTGATTTTATAACCTTTATTCATCAAGGAAAAATTATCCTTACTGCGAAGAAAGATGATTTGATTTATGGATACGGAGTGGCCCGCTGCAAAATAGATCAGTTCAATCGTATTGATAAAGCCGATAGACTTGCGTACAGAGTAAAGAATTTTCAAACAGACGTTCTTGTAAAAGATAAAAAAGAGTTTGAGCGAAAATATGACGGTATTATTGTTGACAATGTATCTATTGATGAAATTATGCTGCTCCTGGTAAAGGGGGAGGAATAACGTGCAAGGGTTACTGTTGAACAATTTTTATTCCATGCAGAACAACATAAAGACATCCTTTGGAATAGCTTTATGTTTGTTGTTTGTTTCTTTTGTGGCAGGCGATACGTCTGTACTTAATGCGGTCATTGCTGCACAGATTATGGTTTTCCCTGTGAATGTAGGTTCTTCTCTGCAGATCGATGAAGCATCTAAATGGAGTAGGATAGAAATTACCTTGCCAATAAAAAGGAAAACGATTATCAATGCCAAATACATTTCATTTATCATGTTGATATTAATGGGCACTGCAATCAGCTTATTTACTCCGGTTCTATTCTATTTAAGAGATTTAGATACTACTAGTTATTTGAATTTGTCATCTGGGTATACTATGGGCCTGTCACTCTCTATTTCAACAATTTCCATTTTATATCCGGTTATTTTAAGATTCGGAGTTGAGAAAAGTGAGATGATGATTTTTGTGTCGTCAGGCTTGTCAGTGGTTATCCGAATTGTGGTGTGGGTTCTTCTAAGAATGGTATGGGATAATGTAAATTTTAATGGCAGCGAGGTAGGAATTGCCTCTTTAATTGTGGCGGTTGTAATGTTTGTGGCATCTTATCTCCTATCGATACAGATACATAGGAATAAGGAATTTTAATCCTTTCGATAAGCTTGTTTGCTGGAATTTTTATAAGTTTTTTAACCATTATATTTATCGGCATAACGAGCTCGCGTAGGACGCGGGCCGTTGTGCTGGAAATAAAACCGCACTTCAACTAAAATCGCGGAAATACGGTCTTAAGCTGCTTTAGTACCGATAATACTCCGGCAGCAAATCCCTGCCTTCTTTCACACTTCTATTCACTATATCGATTAACTCTTCCATCGTTCCGAAGATCACCTCGGTAGGAATGGCATCACCAAAATGTTCATTGTATAGGGTGTTTAAATACCGAAACTCTTTTGTATCTATATTATTCAAAGCTTCGGTCCAGCCATAATATTTGGGTAACAAATTATAGCCATAATTACTACTTTCCTTAACCTTATAACGCAGACCTTCTATTGTCTCTGTCTTAGGGATTTTATATTCACTTAAGACACCATAATGCTCACTATACTCTTTCAAAATATTCTTGTATTCCTCTGATTCCAGCATATCCCATACCAATTGGTCTTCCGATGTCTGTATCAATTCATTCACTTTACGAAAATAAAAATCGATCTGTTTATCCTTCGCTCTTAACGATTCCTCCAGTTCCTTACGTTCAGCCGCTTCCCCAGATAAACGAACTTCCTGCCTGGAGTGGCTATACCATAACCAACCGCTGGTTGTAATTAAGACGATGAACACAACTACTTCACAATACATCCATTTCCTCTTAGTCATGTACGCCCTCCAGCAACTCTTTCAATCTCTTATAGAATAAAATAAAACCGTATTTCCAGCTAAAGTTACGGAAATACGGTCTTACCTGCTTTTTAGAGTCCATAATACTCCGGCAGTAAATTCCGGCCTTCTTTTACACTTTTATTCACTATATCGATTAATTCTTCTATCGTTCCGTAGATTTCCTCTGTAGGAATACCCTCACCAAAGTGTTCTTTGTATAGGGTATTCAGATCTCGAAACTCTTTCGTATCCAAACTCATCAAGACGTTGGTCCAGCCATAATACTTGGGTAACAGATTATAACCCTCAGCAATGCTTTCTCGTACCTTGTATCGGTATCCTCCAAGAGTTTCAGTTTTGGGTATGCCGTCCTCGTCCATGTAGCCGTACTGTTTATTATATTCTTCTAGAATCTCCTTGTATTCTTCCGTATCCAGCATATCCCACACCAATTGATCTTTCGACGTATGTATCAATTCATTTATTTTACGAAAATAAAAATCTATCTGTTTGTCCTTCGCTCTTAGCGATTGCTCCAGTTCCTTACGTTCAGCCGCTTCTCCAGATAAACGAACTTCCTGCCTGGAGTGGCTATACCATAACCAACCGCTGGTTGTAATTAATACAATGAACACAATTATTCCACAATACTTCCATTTCCTCTTAGTCATGTACGCCCTCCAGTAACTCTCCGAATCTCTTGCAGAATAATAATAAAACCGTATTTCCAGCTAAAGTTACGGAAATACGGTCTTATGTTGCTTTTTAGTACCGATAATACTCCGGCAGCAAATCCCTGCCTTCTTTCACACTTCTATTCACTATATCGATTAACTCTTCCATTGTTCCGTAGATCACCTCGGTAGGGATACCCTCACCAAAATGTTCTTTGTATAGGGTATTCAGATCTCGAAACTCTTTCGTAGCCATATTCATCAAAGCTTCGGTCCAGCCATAATACTTGGGTAACAAATCATACCCCTCAGCGATACTCTCCTCGACTTTATACCTGAACCCTCCCAAAGTCTCAGTCTTGGGAATAATATACTCATCAATGATACCGTAATGCTTAATGTACTCCTCAAGAACAGCTTTGTATTCTTCCGATTCCAATATATCCCATACTAATTGATCTTCAGATGTCTGTATCAATTCATTCACCTTATGAAAATAAAAACCGATCTGTTTATCTTTCGCTCTTAACGATTCCTCCAGTTCCTTACGTTCAGCCGCTTCTCCAGATAAACGAACTTCCTGCCTGGAGTGGCTATACCATAACCAACTACTGCTTGTTATTAAGACGATAAACACAATTATTCCACAATACATCCATTTCCTCTTAGTCATGTACGCCCTCCAGCAACTCTTCGAATCTCTTGTAGAATAATAATAAAACCGTATCTCCAGCTGACGTCACGGAAATACGGACTTATGCTGCCGTTTAGTATCGATAATACTCTGGCAGCAAATCCCTACCTTCTTTCACACTTCTATTCACTATATCGATTAACTCTACCATCGTTCCGTAAATTTCCTCTGTAGGAATACCCTCACCAAAATGTTCATTGTATAGGGTGGTCAGATCTCGAAACTCTTTCGTATCCAAACTCATCAAGACGTTGGTCCATCCATAATATTTAGGTAACAAATTAAAGCCCTCAGTAATGCTTTCTCGTACCTTGTATCGATATCCTCCAAGAGTTTCAGTTTTGGGAATATCTTCCTCCTACATGAAACCATACTGTTTATTGTATTCTTCTAGAATCTCCTTGTATTCTTCTGAATCCAGCATATCCCACACCAATTGATCTTCAGATGTCTGTATCAATTCATTCACTTTACGAAAATAAAAATCTATCTGTTTATCCTTCGCTCTTAACAATTCCTCCAGTTCCTTACGTTCAT
>NZ_JBOFBG010000019.1:0-137359 GCF_051594305.1 Paenibacillus sp. IHBB 3054
TGATTTTATTAAACGTTATATTTGTAATCGTGGTCTCAGATGCATCTAATATCAAAGTACCGTTTCTTATAATTCCGTATTCATCGTCGGAATAAGATAAAGTATCACTCCATGCGGGTATGATCACATCTGCATATTGGATAATATTTGTATCCAGGGCGTTCACTTTAGCTGTTCCCGGAAAAGCTTCCGGGAACACTGAAAGGACCATCAACCAGCAGAGCAGTACAGTTACGATCCGTTTTACCATGTCCAATCCCCTTCGGGTCCAAGATTCACTACCTCCACAATTTTCTCATCAATATGCTGATCCGATGAATCGGCATGTCTCCGATCTGCTGCTGTCACAAATTCATCAATGGTCGGTTGATTGAAGCTTTCATATGCCGTGTGCCGGATCTCATATCTGCCCACATGCGAAAGTTCAAAATTTAGCCGATGCTCATTTGCATCGCTGAATACCACCCAGGATTCGTCAGCAAAACTCTTATCGTTATCCGAATCAAAACGGTACTCCCACACTCTACGGCTGATGATATCGCCGTCAGGGGAATAGGACAGATCATCCAGAGTGACTATCGCTTTGTTCCCCTTTTGCGGATCGCGGTAAACTCTCCCCGGTGTGGAGAAGTACATAATCGGAGGATCGTCCGGCACAATTTCAAAGGTGACTTCATTCGTTGCGCTATACCCTAAGGTGTTCTCTACATAAATGGTAGCCTTATATAACCCCGGCTCCCTAAATAGAACATCTTTTTGATATATACCATTTAAGCTGCCGCTATACTTGATTGCTGCATTACTGCCTCCAGCCCCGGCCACCGCAGAAATAGTGATTTTGGTTTTATCGGTTTTGATTGGATAATGCTTCGGGCTGGTACTCTTGTCGATCAGCGTCACCTTGCGATTCTGCTTCTTCGTACCGCCGATCTCCAGGAGCGCCTCCGGAATCGGCTCAATGACCCGGACGAAGGTACCCGCACTGTCGATCATCATGTCCTTGTCCACTACCGTAAGCCCAATGGAATTTTGTCCCACTCGTTCGGAGGGATACCACAGGGTGGCCAAATCTCCTTTTTGAGAGTAGGATACAAAATTCGCTCCCTCTGATGCGAAATAATAGCCGTTAATGTCTCCATCCGGATCATAAGATCCCGAGCCATTAGCAACAAGTTCATCCCCGGCTTTAACGATAGGGTTAGCAAAAATGGAAGCTACAGGAGGTCTCCCCTTTGGAGTTGGCGGTTCTTTGATATTAGGGGGGAAGCTAACGGTGGGTTCGCCCTTATAGACTTCCACGGTAGCCTCTAACTTTTCAGAGAGCTGATCAATTTTCCCCTCTTTCGTCTCAATCGGCTTGCTGAAGCGTACCGTAACCCGTAATTCATAAACCTGCTGATAATTATCTTTACTGTTTTCAACTTTCATCTTTGGGATCTTAAATTTACTAAATGCCTGACTGCTTGTTTTACTTTTCTCAAAATTTTTCTTGGTGTCTAACGTACTGGGGCTTTCTTTTTCCTGTGCATAAAACACCCATTCTGCGATGTTAGAGGAATTTTCATACCCCGAAAGTATTCCTTTTAGGGTCAAATTGACCGGCACATCCGCATTAGCATACTTGAACGGATTGGGATCGGGTTTGTTAACGACGACTAACCCGGTAAGGGATGGTCCCTCTTGAAGAGCATAATCAAAGGAAACATTGCCGGCATAGCTGTATGTGGTTTCTTTGACTTCTCCTTTGAAATAATATGGTAACTTAAGATGATATAAGCGTCCTACTACCCATGCGCCTTTATCAAAATCATCTGAAACCTTCTCTTCCTTAATGAAAGCTGTTGGTACTGTATAAGCTACAATATATCTATCGCCTAACGGAGAGATTGTACCTGAGCCACCCTGTAGATCTAAATGTTTAATTTGAATACTTGACTGTAATACGCTACTGAACGAAACCTTTTCTTCACTTGCACTAAACCAAGTTGCTGTATTCGGATTTACAGGCTCAGAGAAAGTTTTTACAGGTGTTGTTGGGGGAAAATTAGACGGAACCGCTGAATCAGCAGCATTTACATTAAAGGTGTGTTGAGTTCTACTTTCAGGTATATAATTATTTATTTGCCATCTCTTACCGTCCGAATAACGCCAAATTGAATTACCTACATTAGAAATAAAATTATTCTCCCATCTATCTTCATACCCATATACAGGGAATGATTCTGTTCTTTCATTCCCCTTTAGCGTGAGGTGTATTTTTCCGTTCACAACGGAAATATTTCCGACCACAGCATTATTCCCATTGTATTTCAAGGTTCCTGTTTTAATAGAGGTGCTGGCTACTCCACTGGGAAGATCCAGAGTGAAAGACTTAGTGCTATTAGCTGCTCCCGTCAACCCAGTTGTTATTGGAATTGCAATTGATGTGGACTTCGTGTCAGCAGCCTGTGCAGTAAATGTTGCAAACGGTGATAATATCATAATACAAAGAATTGTAATAATAATTTTCCTCATTTCACTTCACCTTAAGAACGATATCTTTATATTCACTGAAATTTTTATATTTAGCTCCTATATATAGATATTTTAATTCACCATCATAAGAGAATCCTTGATAAGTACTAAGTTTTTCACCCGATTTTAAACCCCAGTCTGCAAGAGCCTCTTTGCTATTAGAAATACCAAGAGTATTCACTGGTGTTATAGGTAACATTAAATGACTAGAGTCACCAAAGGATATTCTCCACTTGTCACTTAGGTTATTAGCATTTTGCTCAACGATATTCCCACTTTTATTTGCTATGGTAATCTTTGTCCAGATAAAGTATTTCCCATCAACCCAATAACCGTATTTTTTAATCAACGCCTGAGCCGCTGCAGACTTCGTTTCCATAATCATGATTTTCTCCAGCGTATAGCTAACCCCCCCAGCCGTCACAGTCACCGGTAGCTCGATATCCTTTTTCAGACCAAAACTCGAAAGGTTGTCCCTTACAACTGGAGCAGTTGTAGCTGCCGGTTTTGCTGCTGCTGCGTTTGTAACCACAACCTGCCCAAATACCCCGCTAAACAACATCGATCCTGCTAAAGCTGCTTTAATCATTGTCTTTTTCATTTTGAATTTCCCCTTATATTCATATTTAGTAAGGCATCTATTAACAGGATCGATAATCATACCTGTGAGAGAACTGGATAAGACATCAATAGTCTTATTCAGGTTAAGCTGTCAAATGGCCTTCCCTATCCAACGAATCTATCATCTCAAAATGCATAGCAGCGGGTATTGTGGGTCTGTTATCATCCGCATCATTAATAACGTCACGAACGACGGGAAAAAGGATGGCGATTACGATCCTACACAGAGAAAACCGATCGCGATAAACAATCCTGTTGAGATAGCATCTTTTTTCAAGGTTAACGTCTCCTCTAATTAAACTTGGTTTGTTTCTCCTAAGCCTGTTCGTTGATCTTGTACTTACCGATTACGCTGTTATCTCCGGATTTCTTGATTTATACCGCTTTTTGCGGTTGAAATCCGGAGATAAAGGCGGTCGCTATCGCTCCTACAGTTCCTTAATCCCCCCACTGCTTTAGCCTCTAGCTAGTTCTTTAATCACTCATTCAGCTTATACTCCTGCACCGCCGGTACAATAATGGCCTCCTGAATTTTAGCTCTGGTGACCAGCACCGGATGTTTGGTCTCGATAACAGCGATAACCGAGGGGCCTTGTATGTATTTGGCGATGCCATGAGCGCTGTCTTCGTAAAGGAACGGAAAATTCACTCCGGTCGATTCATCCACAATGTCGAACTTTACAATTCTCACCTGCGTCTGGAGCCTGCTGCCTGCCAGGGGGGAGAGGCCGCCATCCAGGCCCAGATTAATCTGAAGCGACTGCCGGAAGGTGGCGTAAGCTTCAGCAGGGTCGATGATCAGACGGCCTTGTGCCCGTGCGGCTTCATTCAGTTGCTGTGATGCATCGTGGACCGCCATATTGTTGGCATCCTTTAGCATGCTGCGCAGCATGTCCCACTCCTGATTCTGGATCTGAAAAAACCAGGAATAAATAAAAATCAGCAGAACAAAGGCCAGCTTAATAATATAATCCATAAATTAGATTCATCCCTTAATCAGTCAAGATACTCACTCATGATCGATCCATGGCCATAATAACGTGTCGGTTGAGACATGCCTGAGAAATTATAGGGAAAAAGGTTCATCCGCGGTGCGGTGACATACACATCAAGCCGCTGTTTACGCTCCTGCACACTCGTAGTGCTGCTTGTGATTGCAATTGAAGCTTCAGGAAATCCAACTGCCTTCAGGTTCGCAATGACCTCACTTCGCAACGAAGCCGTAACCATGCCTTCTGTTGCCGCTTTTTGCGTAATATAGGAGGTGTTGGCTTTGACCTGCAAATCCAGCAAATAATCGATGTACGTAAAGATCGGCTGCAGGATGATGAATAAGACAAGCCACATAAACAAAGCGCGGAGGACGGTTGCCTTCAAACTTATCGCCCCCTTTTAATACTGCTCCACTTGCTTGGTATGTGTAATGATATCGTCCTGGCTTCCGCCAATGATGTCTGTTGCTGCCGCAATAAAGATCCCCGCAATCACAAAACCGATAGCCAGAAACATAGCGACTGAAATGGAGTCTTTTTTCATATCGTCTTAACCCATTTGATGGGGTAAAATATCACCCAGAGCCATTTGCCCCGGCTGGGCAGGTTGAAGCATAGTTACACCGGGGATATCGGGTCTGTTATCATCTGCCTTAGAGACCACATCACGTACTAAAGGAACCAAAATGGCAATTACAATGGCAACACAGAGAAATCCGATAGCGATGAACAGTCCAGTAGAAATAGCGTCTTTTTTCATTGTTAATATCTCCCTTTTAATTGTATATTTTATAGTGATGCTTGAATATAACAAAAACCTCACTGAAACATCCCTACGCCGTTAAAATTGCCCTTAATCAGCATGATATACTGCATGGCCAGCGAGACGATCATCAGGAAAGTGGCAAGCGACGGGATCACGTTGATAATGGCGGAAACGTCGCCGATAAATGACCATTTTTTGAGATATTGATCGCTGGAGATTTTGGTGATGATCTTGCCTTGTTCCCTTAAATAGTTCGCCGCTTCCGTGTCGTCATCCATCCCCTCCGTGGCCAGCAGGATTGAGCGGATATCGTTGATAAAAGCATGACCGTCTGGGAATTTACCGCAGAACCATTCGATCGCCCGCTCGTTCCCCTCATCGACTGCCCGTTCAGACAGCTCATATAAATCCTGACGGATGTATTGGAAATGGCTGGCCGTTCCTGCACAGAAGGCACCAAACTGCATGTACCCCCGCTTGCGCAGCCGGTTGTTCTCGTAGAGGCGGATGAAGGAGATCAGTTCACCGTCTTTTTGAATCAGCGCTTTCTGATGCAGCCAAGCGAGCAGCCAGCCAAACGGCAGATAACGCAGCGGACTGGTGATGAGCAAAATCAGTAAAGCAATCAGCAAATCATAGATAGAAAAGGGAACTGCACGGATGAAAGCACCCGTCACCTGAACCGCTAAATAAATCAATGCCGCCGAATAACGAAACAGTGTGATTTTGCCTGCAGATATCGAGAGGCCGCTGCCATGCAGTAATTGCTGAAGCCGCTCATTTTGCACACGTTCCCCCAGCGCCTTCCACTTCACGCCTAACCGGTGAACATATCGTTCCTGCCTGCTGCTGCTACTCACAAAGACCAATAGCGAGAGATATACAACACCAAGTATTGAGATTAATAGCAATAATCTATCCATAGTTCATCACCTTAGTGGTAGTCCAGTTTGGGTCTGGCGAGAATGGTACTAATGATGAAAGAAATAAAAAGCCCGGAGATAATGATCGTCAGAAAAATAATGCCGACTGAAGTTTCAAACTGCAGCTTAAAATAAACATCAGGCTTCAGCATGTAAATAAAAGTTCCGACAGAGGATACGAGCACTATCAGGTTGCCGTACAGCCCCAGGCTGATTGCATCCCTGCTACCGGCTTTTACCGTCAGAATCGTCTCCCGCTGCTGCTCCATGGACCGATTCAGCATCATGAGCGAGCTTTTTAAATAACGGGTGCCTTCCTTCTCGCAATACAGCAGGTCCGACACGAATTCTACAGCGAAGGTTGTCCCGATCGCCCCGGAGAATCTGGCTGCTTCCTCATTCAGCTCACTTTCATTGCTGTAATTAGCGAACGCCGCGCCCAGTAAGCGTAGTGGGGTCTTCAGCACATTATCTTCAGTCAGGAAATCAGATGTTCTGGACAAAATAGCATCTACCGATAAATGCGTGAATTTGGTAGCAATTTTGATGACATCAAGCAAATCGTAGCTTCCGCGCACTTTTCTCTGGGCATAGGTGTATCTCATCCGCAAATAGGGAACGCTCGCTGAGATTGCTGCCACAAATAATGGAAGGCGCCAAGCACCTTTAACCGGCAGCCGTTCATTGAAGCTGATCCCCTGCAAAAAAGGATTGCTGAAGCTCATCTGTCCCGGCAGCTCTTTTAACGTCAACAAACCGGACAAGAAAACCGCTGTGAACAGAAAGACCGTCCGCATGGAGAAACGCATGACACTGAGGCCAGGCTCATATTTCCGGTGTGAGAAATACAGCAGATCATCCAGATGCCGGTACAGCCACATTCTTTTTTTGATCCCGCTGACCTTTTTGCCAAAAAGACTGACCCTCAGGTTCATCCGATAGTCTATTTTTTGTCCGAACTCCCGCAAATGCCGATCCACAAGCGGCTTCACTAATAGCCAGATGCCCCAGACAACCAGCACATGAAGAGCAAAGCGGATTATATAAAAGATTAGCTCCACACTCTCCGCCCCCTCATTCGTTCAACACAATCCTCGATTTCAGGCTTTCCTTCAGCGGCCCTTCCATCGGTTTCATAGCGGCCAGATGCCCCAGTTCATGGAGAAGCAGACGTGTTGCCTGCGGATTTTTCTTTTTCATCTTGGTCATCAGGGCTGTTGTCAGCTTGTCATTATAGCTCCAGGCGGATTTCTCCTCCTCCCAGCGCATCAGATCATTGGCAAACACCGAATTGCTGCCTTCTTCATAAAAAACCTCGGAAATCCGGGCCAGCCGCTTTTTCCCGTCCGGAACGCTTTCCAGAATAAACACCAGCTCACAGGACTTCAGCGCGGAGATCAGATGTCCCTTCAGACTGCCTCCGATCCGTGTGGACACGGCAAAAGCGCCCTGATAAGGAATATCCTCCGAATCCACCGTATGAAAGGTTCCCGTGATGCCGTCATAGCCCTTTTCCCCGCTCCACAGGTAAAACTCCCATTCGTTATAGCGCATCTCCGTCATATAGAGGATATTGGGATCATGCCGCAGCGACTCTACCCCGACTTCCATCAGCTCTTCGTTGGCAGCCTGGATCGGAATGATCCGGTGACCTTTAATCTGGTACGGCAAAATCGACTCCGGATGTTTCTCGATCATCACCACTCCCATGCAGGAGGTGGAACCGAGCAGCTGCTCCCCGACAATCGTGTTGGCAAAAGTGGTTTTGCCCGAACCTACTGCCCCGGCAATAATCGTGTTGCGGAACGTGCCGGCCAACGCCCGGATCAGTTCAATTGCTTCGGCAGGAATACATTCCGTACCGGCCTGATCCTCCAGATCCAGAAACTCCACAACCTGGCGGCGCAGCGAGATGGTCGTAAAGCCGTCCCACACCCTGGGCGACACCCAGATCGCAAGCCGGATGAACCGTCCGGGCCAGAGCGGATCATCCATTTTGAACTCTACCGAAGGATTGTCCTTGTTCAGCTTTTTGTTGGGATCACTTTTCAGCAGGGAGCGCTTCAGCTGCTCGACCCGGTCAAGCGAAGGCATTTCATACGGATAAGGCACAAATTTCCCGCGATGGTTATAAAAAATTTGCTTACCGATCATCTGCAGCCCGGTAGATTCGCTGTAAGCCCGGTCCGTGAACCAGCGGTAGGCTGGCCCAAAGCCCTTCCATTCGTGAAAAAGCGCCTCTGCAGCGGTCCGGTATGCCTCCGGAAGCTTGCCGGTGAACGGTGTTTTGCGCAAGTATTTCTCAATCTCGTTCATAAAAAAGCTAACCGCCTGCGGATCACCGATCAGCGCCTTTCCATTCAGCTCAAAATAGCTGTCATCCTCCCGCTCCAGTCCGGCGTTCATATCGTTTTTCATCTTTTGCAGGAAGCTATAAAAGTCCTCCTTGCCCGGTTTGCTGGTGCGAAGCAGACTCTGCTTCAGCGAAAAGGGCCGATGGGAGTCCAGATAACTGTGCCGGTTATTCGGCTGAAGACCGGACGGACTATTGTCCCCAGTAAACGGACGAGGGTACAGGTTACCTTGCAGCTTCCTGTGATCTTGCTTCTGGCCCGGCTTCTGTTCTGTTTGCCACATCTCTTCCCGGTATTCGATCATTGAAAAATCCCTCTCTTTCGGGCTTCCTGCGCCAGTCCAAGACTAACCAACAGTGAGTGGACCTTGTCGTCTACCTGCTGAAGCTCCTTTTTGCCAAGCGGCAGTGATTCCAGAAAAGGCTGATAATACGGCAGCTCAAGCAGAATCTCACTGCCGAACCGCAGCGCCAAGTTCTTAGGCGAGGTCAGCTCTTCGACATTGCTGCGGTTTATAATCCACTGGAAGTCCTGCGGATAGAGATCCATGTGTCCGGCCAGTTCCATCAGGGGCTGAAGGCGATATTCGTGTTTGGGATGGGTTACGATCATCCGGAGCACTGATTTCTGCATTCCTACGTACCACGCGGCACTTTCAGGAATGGAGCCAAAATCGGCAACCACCAGGTCTGCGTTCGCCCTAGCTTCCGTGAGCAAATATTCAATCTCCTCCTCCTGATAATCCTGTGCGCTTAAGTAATCGAAGTTGCCCGGCAAATAGCTATATCCATCCTGCTTAACCAACCCTGCGAAATCCTCGGGGTGGAGCATCTTGCCGGTAATACGCGGCCGCAGCCTGTCCAGACTTACGGCCGTTTTGGGATCATAGCCTGGATCATACAAATCCAAACCGAGCAAAATCACACGCAGTCCTGCTGCCGCAATCCTCCTGGCGAACAGCTTGGCCACACTTGTACAGCCAATACCCGGACCAGATCCGAAAAAGCCGACCAGATTTCCGCGCTCCTCGTGTTCCTCCTCCAGAATGTACCGCAGCTTCTCCACCACCGCCGATGATGTTGAGCGGGGCGGAATGAAGAATATGCCAAGGCTCTCACACAACATATGTATAGACTGATAGCCGCGGACTCCCTTTTGCAGATACATATATAAAATAGTTGAACCCGGGTATCCTTGGCGAAGTCCGCTTAAGGCTGTAACAGGTACCTGCTCGCTTGTTACCATCAGCATTTGTCCTTCGGCATGTTGGACTTCGGGCAATACACTTTGTGTGATGACCGTGAACCCGGCAAGCTTGATTTCGTTAATGGTTAGCTGATCCATACCGAGACTGAAAATTTTCAAGACTGCCTTCCTCCTTTCTACTCAACTCGTACAATCCATAGCTTCTTGCCTTGCTCCAAATATTGTCCCAGCAGCTCACCGTCGCTTTTCTTCAGCTTCAGTTCCGGTGCTGCAACCTTGCCCGTGGAAGTAAAGCGGTTGTTATTGTTGCCGTTCTCTGTATCCAGCACATCATTGTTATCCTCTGTACGGACATAGTTTACGGTGACACCGCTGAGGAAAACCTGACGGGCAGGCTCAGCCGGCTGGGCTGCCTCATTTGCTGAGTTGCTTACCGATGAATCAGGCATGGCTCCTGTAGAGTACGCCGGACTTCCGGATGCATTGGGAGCAATAGGAGTGGCGGTTTCGGATTTATCCGGCGGATCCCCTTCCACCAGATAGATATCCACCTTGTCTCTGCTGCGGAGCGATCCGTTGATTGCAAAGATGGCTTCCTTCGGAATAGGGAAAATCCCCTCATCCTGCTGCGGCTCCAAATCACTGACATCGACCAGCGATTCCGTCAGGATACTGCCGTCCATCAAATTCACATTAGTTATCTTGTGTTCCACCTGGCTGACTTCCGTAATGACCCCTGAGGGAATATCCTTGGTCTGGACAGAATCCAGGTAGAGATCTGCCACTTTCAGCTCATAATTTTTAGGTAAAAAA
This sequence comes from Paenibacillus sp. IHBB 3054, assembly GCF_051594305.1. Taxonomy (NCBI): domain Bacteria; kingdom Bacillati; phylum Bacillota; class Bacilli; order Caryophanales; family Paenibacillaceae; genus Paenibacillus; species Paenibacillus sp. IHBB 3054. Next base: position 10,190 of record NZ_JBOFBG010000019.1, read on the forward strand.
CCACCCTCAGCCACCTTCACCTTAACTACTGTCCGTGACAGCACATACGGCTTGAAATAGAGATCATAGCCAAGCAGACCGCCGAAGCCAATGATCAGTATAAGAAAGGCGAAGAAATAATTTCGTTTTAACAGATGTCCCCGCTGTGATCCCAAGCGATTTACCTCCTTTGAAATACGGTCATTTGCGCATGACAAAATGCACTTTGGCATACGTAGCCAAAATGCTGGTAAAATGCTTTTTTACCTGATTGAGAATAAGAAGATTATTAGATTATACATATGAGGTAGCAAATCTAGAGGCAACTGCGGGATAAAGGTTCCCGGCTGGAGAAAGGATTCCGGTGAAAGCCAGGCCAATGCTGCCGTCAATGACAATAGCAATACAGTTTGTATTCCCATTGAGACTGGGATTGGCAACGATATTACACCTGGCTTTCACCGGATGAATTCAATTAATTAAATACTACTGTCTTATTGTGATGAACAAGGATTCTATCCTCAATATGCCATTTGACCGCACGGGCCAGAACAACCCGCTCAATGGTGCGTCCAATGCGTTTCAGTTCATTCACATCATCGCTATGGCTGACCCGCTGCACATCCTGCTCGATAATCGGACCTCCGTCAAGCTCTTCGGTCACATAGTGGGCAGTAGCGCCGATGATCTTCACCCCGCGCTGATAGGCCTGGGCATAGGGTTTGCCACCCACAAATGCCGGCAGGAAGGAATGGTGGATATTGATGATCCGGTGCCGGTAATGCTCAATAAATGAAGGAGAGATAATCTGCATGTAGCGGGCCAGAATGATGACGTCAATATCATCACCGATGACTTCCAGCTGGCGTTTCTCTGCTTGCATCTTGGTATCCGCCGTAACCGGGATATGATGGAACGGAATACCGAAAGACTCAACGTACGACTGCATATCGGTATGGTTGCTGACAACAAGCGCAATATCGGCATCCAGATCGCCTGCCTGCCACTGCCAGAGCAGTTCTACCAGACAATGATCTTCTTTAGAGACGAAAATCGCCAGTTTCTTCTTATGGCTTACATTGAAAATTTGCCAGTCCATCTTGAACCGCTCGGCGACCCCTCCGAAGATGGACCGTACCTCTTCCAGACGTTCTTCCAGCTTTGGCAAGTCAAACTCCACTCTCATAAAGAACATTCCGCCATCCGGGTCCATTGTATATTGATCGGATTGCACGATATTAGCTCCGTGCTGGTATAGAAAATGCGATACAGCCGCAACAATCCCCGGTCCGTCGGGACAAGAAATGAGCATGCGCGCCCGGTTCGGGTATTGTCCGCCTGATGAATGATCTCTTTTCACATGTAATTCCATAATCCCCTGTCCATCCTCTCATCTACTTGCGAAATCTGTAGTTTAGCTTAGGCGTTCACGAGAACTTGTCTGCCGGCCAGCCAGGCGATCAAACGCTGATTGATGGCTTCCTCGCTAAGCTGCGGGAACAATCCGGCAGAAGCGATATTATCATATAAACGTTCCAGCGGTTCACGCGGATCAGCCTTTTTGGCTTTGGCGTCATTCTTCAGCAGCTCCCACACATCAAGCACATACTTGCGGGAATCCAGCTCCTGCTTGGCAAAGAAAGCATGCAGCTCTTCTACCTCCTGCAGGAATTCTGCTCCGAACCGTTCAGCCACATTGCCGCGCAGCAGAGCAATCTCCACTTCGTACATCGGGCGAAGTGTCTTGGCGTCCTTCCCGATCCAAGGGGTCTCCAGAATGAACGGCAGACCTGCCAGAGCTTCATGGTGAACCACATTGTTGATCGTTTCGAAACCAATCCAGCCAGACCCAATCGGGGTATGACGGTCTTTTCCCGCTCCGCGCGGATTTTTACTGTCGTTAATGTGGACCACGCCAAGCCGTTTCAGGCCAATCACCTCATCGAACTTCCGTAGCACACCATCAAGATCGCCAACGATATCGTATCCGGCATCATGAATGTGACAGGTATCCAGACAAATGGACAGCCGCTCATTATGTACGACCTTGTCAATGATCGAGGCAATCTCCTCGAAGCTGCGGCCGATCTCTGTTCCTTTGCCGGCCATCGTCTCAAGAGCAATGTGTACTTCTGTCTCGTTCGTACCGCCAAGCACCTCGTTCAGGCCATCGGCAATCCGCTGAATGCCGTACTCAGCATCCTTGTCGGTATATGCTCCTGGATGCAATACAATGTGCTTGACATCAAGTGCATGGGTACGGCGGATCTCTTCCTGCAGGAAATCAACCGCCAATTGGTAGGTGTTTTCCTTGTAGGAGCCCAAATTGATAATATATGGAGCGTGAACGACGATTTCCTCGACTCCGTTAGTCTGCATAGCGAGCTTCCCTTCAGCAGGGTACATCGCTTCGATCGGCTTACGGCGTGTATTCTGCGGAGCTCCCGTATATATCATAAACGAGCTTGAACCGTACTCATTTGCTTCATTGGCCGCGCTCAGGAGACCCTTGTCCGCGCAGGACACATGTGAACCTATTTTCAGCATGCCTTTTCCCTCTTTCCTTCACGAATTAACCCTTATTCTACCGTGATCGGGAAAATAAATCTAGGCAAGCTCCCGCGGACGTCTTTCGCTTCGCAAAACTGTGGAAATACGCTATACTTTAGTAGAGATTAAGGATTGTGACAATCATCATTGTCAAAGGCGGTGTATACATGTCTTTTAAATCAGACTTGAGCTTATTATCCGCAATACCAAGCAATTGGTTTATGAACTCCATCGCATTCTGGACTTTTCTGCTGCTGGGCTGCATGTGCATCGGCGGCTATTTCATGTTCCGCAAGTTTTTGAAGGTGCTGCCCAAAGCCGACGGCAAGTCCAAGCTGGACTGGCAAAATTACTGGGTGGAACGCAGCCGTCCGCTATGGAGCGACGAGACGAAGGCTTTCCTGGATCAGCTTGTGCAGCCGGTGCCCGGACCTTTCCGCGATATTGCCAAACATTCCATAGCTGCAGAGATCGGTAAAATCGCGGTGGAGAGCAATGCTACGGCAGTCACCCGAGAGCACTGCATCAAAGGCTACATTGTCGCCACCCCGCGGCGTGATAACCGATTTCTTATCACCTTCCTTGAAAAGAACGGCATCGACTACTCACCTTACCGGCATTTAATCAAGTAACAATCCGCTTATCTCCTGCTGTAGATATACCACTAACGTCTCTTCAGGACGTCTTGAAACGGAGATTGCCATATGAAATACGTAATTTGCGGCGGCAGCGGCTTTATCGGAAGAGAGCTTACAGAATACTGGCTGCAGGCCGGACATCAAATCATCATCGTCGGACGCAAGCTGCCCAAAACCCAAATGATACATCCGGGACTCAGTTACCTTACCTGGGACAGCCTCTCAGAGAATCCGGGTTCTGCTGAAGGTGCAGATGCACTGGTCAATCTGGCCGGAGCTTCGCTCAGCCAGCGCTGGAGTCCAAGCGGAAAGAAAGTTATTATGGAGTCCCGTCTTGAAACCGTTGCCGCAGCCGCCAAGCTGCTGAATACGCTGCAGCATAAGCCCCCGGTAGTGATCCAGTCCTCCGCTGTTGCCATTTACGGAACATCGCTGGCCGATACTTTTGACGAAGCCTCACCGGCCCATGTAATGGACTTTCCGTCTGAGGTTGTCAAGACCTGGGAAGCAGCAGCGGATGAAGCATATACAGGGGTTAGGCTGGTGAAACTGCGGACCGGAGTTGTGCTCGGCAACGAGAGCGGAGCATTTCCCAAGATGAAGCTGCCCTATGCTCTGGGCTTTGGCGGCAGAATGGGCAGCGGCAAGCAGTGGCTGTCCTGGATTCACCTTGCCGATATGCCCCGGCTGATCGATTTCTGCATCCAGACTCCCGGAATAGAAGGCCCTGTCAACGCGACTGCCCCGAATCCCGTTACAAATGAGGCTTTCGGCAAAATGATCGGGAAAGTATATCGTCGTCCGCATTGGTTTCCGCTTCCGGCCTTTCTATTAAAAGCTGCTGTAGGTGAACTGTCGGAAATTTTGCTGGAAGGCCAGCGCGTGCTCCCTGCCAAAGCCATTCAGCATGGTTTCACGTTTACTTATCCGACCTTGCAGCCGGCTCTGGAACAGCTGAAATCAGAATAGAGTATAGATCTGCTATCGGCCCGCTTCTCCAAGGTTAGAGCGAATGAAACGTATAAGACCCTTTTACAATGGTAAAAACAGATCCTTCGTTCAGCGGGTACTCTTTATAAGGAATCATGGCTTCTCCCTGATACAGGGTGCCGTTCCTGGAGTCCAGATCCTTCAGGATGTACCCCTCAGCACTCTTGGAGATTTCAGCATGCACTCTCGATGCGCCTTCTGATTTCTCTACATACTGGGCTACCTCCGGCGAGCGGCCGATAATGAAGCTGGCGCGGTTCAGTTCAATGATTTCTGCGGGTCCGCTTTCATCCTCACCGCATCTTTCCAGATAAGGAGAGGCAGATAGCGGTTTTACCTCCGGCCTCATCTCTGAATGATTTTCCCGGGAGAGCAATGCCGTCGCGGCTACAGCCACCGGCGGCTTAATCATGCTGCGCCCCTCCATCTCCACTTCAGTTCTTTGTTTGCCCGCAGGAACACCAGCATTTGCAGCTGCAGACGGCTGCGGATTAGCTCTGACAGAAGCTTCAGTACGGACTGGAGTTACCGGATTTCGGCCAAAATCCCATTCCAGTTCCCGCTTGGATCTCCAGCTTTTGTCCGCAGCATCTACTTCGCTCTCTTCCTCCTCTGGTTTGCTCCCTCCGAGCACAAGCCTTTCACTCCAGACCAACCAGCAGAATCCACCCAATACTAACGTTGCTATTGCGCAAACTGCCAGCCACAACGGCTTGGGACTATTCAAATAGAGGAACTTCCATAACAACACGTCGGCCAAAACACCGCCGAGTACAACATAGGTTCTGTTAGCAGAGGACTGGGAAGAAGGACGATGCTCACTGTCCGTTTTATCCGGCTTTGTCTCCTCCTCCTCCTTCCGCTTAAGTTTTGGCAAGTCATTGTTCCATGGAGGCTCATACTGCTGGGCATTGTCTGCAGTGTGTGCATTCTCGGTTCCCCCGTATACCGAACGCCTTGGCAAAGCGGACGGTTTACCTGCTTCACGTGCACTTGCCTTCTCCTGAATATGTTTCTCTGCAACTGGCGGCACTGCTGCCTGGGACATTTGGCTTCCCGGCGGCAGCTCTGTATTATTCACAGGTCTAGTCACGGTCAGCAGCTCCGAGAGCAAATCCCTTAAGCCTGCAGGAGTAAAATCCTCTCCTCCACAATATTGCAGCAGTCTCTGCACACCGCTTCCGGCAAGCTCTGTTACCGAAGCCATCATCACCATAATCAAAGACCTCAGACATTCTCCCGGCTTCGTGGTTGCTGCAGGCTGCTGCAAAGGAATGCAGGTCAAGTAGACTCTTCCTCCGTTCAGCGGACCTTCTACAAAAATGTAATCCTCATGCAGCGCATATTGCTCCGCCCGCAGCATGTACAGCCGGCCTTCCTCCATTCCCTGGGCAATTTGCAGCAGCAGCCCGAAGAAATCGTTCATGCTGAGCCTGTCGCTTTTCAGCAAATGACTGAGCATTTTGCGGCGGGACAGGGAATATTCCAAGGTCACCTGCAAATCAATTTCTCTGAGCAGCAGCCGCAGGTGATACGGAATGCCGCTGTTCATCAGCATCCGGGCCTGAACCATATTAAGCTCGCCCGCTGACAACCCATCCGGCTTGCCGAGCAGCATAGAGATACCGTCCTGCTGCACAAAATCGCGGCTCAATCCGAACATCAAGCTTCACCTCCAATCTATAAGTAGAGATATGTACAAATGAACCCCGGAACTACAGCCAGCATAAAGGGAAACCTGAGCATTTCCTTGCCGTTCCCAGCCTTTAATATTTTTGGATTACGCAGCAGCAGAAATCCGGCAGTCCTGCTGACAATACTGCGAATCCGCCTTCCTGCCTCCCGTCTGCACAAGACAAGCATCCAGCCGATTACAGCACCGAATAGGATAGAATACATCATGACCTGCAGCGTGAACAGCACACCCGTCCATGCACCTATTCCTGCAAAAAGCTTAACGTCTCCAGCGCCGACAGCGCCCATAACATACAGGATCAGCAGCAATGTAAAGCCAACCCCCGCACCGCAGGCAGCGAACAGCAATCCGTGCCAGCCGCTCATTATGCCTTGCACAAGCAGGCCTGTCGTCAGTGCAGAGACTGAAATCCAGTTCGGTATTCTCATCCACCGGATATCGGTTATTAACGCCGCCGTTAGAAACGGCAGACAACCCCAAAATGCCCATTCCGTCATACATAACATCCTTCTTCCGCCATGTTCATTTCACAACCGTAAATGCCGCCTCTATGAATGTACCGTCATCCAGACGGACTACAAAAGGCCAGGAACCCGGTGTTGTATTCACGCCGATTTTCCATTCCCATTCGATATAACCGCCTTCATCAGCTTGCTTCCAGCCCAGATATTTGGCCGTGCTCTGGCCGCTTTTATAAAATATCGACAAGTTCGCCGAAGCATTTGGCGGAACTTTAACCCGGATCTTGCCCTGATGATTTGCCACCCCAGGATTCGGCTTCGCCAGGACTACAATGGAATGCTGCTCTTCTCCGGCACCGCCGTCTCCCTCTGTCCCTGATTCTCCGGTATCGCCAATCCACAGCCGCTCCACCGCACTTGCCTCCAATACAATGCTCCGGTTCAGAAAGGGGACCTTCATCGGTAGCTCATAGCTGACAACGAGACCAAAATAAGGTCGTGTGCCTTTCTTCAACTCCGGAATAATGGCATTGGAGACATGAATCCGTTCATAATCCAGCCAGTCAGATGAGAGATAAGGCTTCATTATTGGCTTCAGCGCAAGATCCAGCACCGACTGCGACGCCTCAGCCTGAAGCTCCTGAAGCGGGCCTTCACCCCGCTGTATCGCAGCATTGACCCACTCGTTCAAGGGCTCAGGAAGGTCTGCGGCGAAGCTTTCACCCCATTGCTCAAGCGACAGGCGCGGGATACTCCAAGTTCCGGTTGACACTAGGGACGTGGCTCCCGCTGCGCCAGCATTGATTGGCGCAGCTGCATCAGCTTCCCTTCCTATGCTTCCACCAGTGCTTCCTGCTGCAGCCGGCTGACCTGCTGTTCCGCTATCTGCTCCTTGTTCTTCCCCCCACTTCTGCGCAGCCAGTGCCGCCGGATACATGTGCGCCGATATCACCTTGACCGTATCAGAAGCTGTGCTCTGCAAGGCTGTAGAGTACAAGGTCATCTGCACGATAAAAATCAGGAACAGGACAAACAGCAAAAACATGGGGAGAACCATAGCCGCCTCAACAACCATGCTGCCTTCATCCCGCTGTCTGGTTAGGCTCTGCCATTGCTTCATTCTGCAACCTCCCGCTAATATGAAAAATCAGCCTTTACCCCTCTGTAATACAATCTGCCCTGAACATCCCCGGGAAGACCGGCGCTGTAGTCCACCAGCTTGACTACGCCCGGCAAAAACCAAAGCGGCATCGCCATTTTAATCTCCGCCGAGGCATAGGTGAATTTCTCGGCCGGATTAATTCCGGTGTTCAGCCGGATCAAGGCGAGCATGCGGGAGAGCTGCACATCGCCCCCTCCATGCAGGAGCATGAACAACCGCAAATAATCACGGTAGGACAGCTTTGCAGGCATGTATTTAGACAACGGGATTTCCCCTGCCCTGCATAGCAGCAGCATATCCTGAACAGCCTGCTCGATTCCGTACAGCAGCGCTGCAGCTAGAATCGCCAGCGGATTGCCGAGACGGGAACTTTCTATAAAGCCCTCCATGGTGCGGATGGCCAGCCGCAGCGCAAAGATTTCACCGTACGCTGCCGCCACATTACCCGCAGGGTTATGGAAGCCGTAGAGAATATATTCAAGCTCCTGGGCATGGGGATCAAGCTGGTCCGCAAGCGGCAGTGCGGCGGCACCTGCGGAGCCGGAAGCTACCGGAGTCAACTTTGTAAGATCGAAATGCGGAAAATACATTGCAGAATATTCTGTTCGGAACAGCCGGTCTCTGGCACCCTCCATAATGCTGCCCATCGCGGCATAAATATCGTCTGTCTTTGCCATTGAGGAACTTCCGGCTGCATAAGGATCCGATGTGTTCTGCGCATTCGAGGCTTCCTGGTCCGATCCACTGTTCAGCTGAATGCTGTCCTGATAATATTGGCTCAGCGTCTGATAACGTTCCCTCGCTGCTCCGGCGCTGTCGCCAAGCTGACGAATCTGATCCAACAGCTCCATCGCATCGCTCAGTTTGGCTTTTGCCTGCCGTTCGATTTGCTTGCGCTCTCTGTCCGAAGTTCGGTGGGCTTCAATCTTCCCGGCTTCAGCAGCAATGATATCTCCATGTTCACCATAGTGCTGGAGGTAACTGCTGCCGGCCTGTAAAGCGTTCAAAACTGCCATATTCATGCTACCAAAATCCGCATCCAGCCCCGTGGCTCCACTCAATGCGCCCGGCAATCCGGAAGCTGCCTGCTCCACTGCCTGAGAGGCAGTTTCCTGAACATTTAAGTCATGCTCCATAGCGCTGATCTCTGCCGGTGCGAGAATAAGTGAATCCTCCTGCTCCCGCATTTTTTTTAGCGGCTCTGCACTCAGTTCACCGGCACTTCCCGGTATGTCCCAATTCCGGGCACTATCTTCGGCACTACCCGCCCCGTTAGTTCTGGACTGTTCAAGTATGTACCTCATCTCTTCATTCAGCTCCCTGACTCTTTGCAGCGCATTCCCGGCATCAGCGATAAGACGGGTATGCTCCGTACGAAAAAGAGTCAGTGCTGACGGAATCCTCGGAAGAAACTCCGTAGTTTGTCTTAAATACTCGCTGATCTGACTGCTGTATCTGGAATATTCATCCTCTTCACGGTAAAAATCCGCATAGTATTTGCCGACATAATCGTCATACATCGCTGCAATGTCAGCCGCAGAAGTGATCTCCCCCAGAAAACGATACTCAATATGGTCTCCCGGCGGATTCATAATCAGTTCTTGAAGGGATCTTACGCTTTCCGCAGCCTGCTTTCGCCGCTCCATCATAAGATCCAGTGCAGCCTCGCGTTCATCATACAAGGGCTGCAGCTTGCCGAATAATTTGGTTGAGCGTGAAGCCTCACCCATAGCCGCGGAGAGCGGCTTAAACTTGCCGGCCAGCTCCAGGGCAAAATCGATCGGTGCTTTATACTTCATCTCCTCAGCAATCTGCCTTTGAAAAACATCGTAGCTTCCAAGAGGGCGACTCCAATTCAAGACCGAAGAATCCAGTCCTAAGGGCAATAAATTAAAAGCATCCCCCCGCCCGCTCTCGTATAGATTGTCGTTCAGCACCCCGGACAGCAGCTGATTGCCGTCACTGCCGCCAAAGGCGAACAGGCCATAGCTCTCGCGCAGCTGAATATCATAAGAAGACATTACCGAACGGACTGCGGCTCTCGCCAAACGTTCCTGCTGCACATTAACGGCGGCAATCCGTGCATAATCTATCAGCACAGCGGTGAACAGGAACACGAAGGCCAGTATCATAATCAGGAAAATAGAAACCGATCCCTCTGTTCCTTTCTTTCGCCACGAATTGAACGCTTTTCTTGGACTGCAGGCCGTACCCTTTCTACTCCTCATCCGCGCCCCTCCCTTGGCCTCTTTTGGGTTCCGAACTCCACAAACCGGATCAGCGCAGCTTTTTCAGCATCTGGGATGCGTCTTTCTTTTCCATGCTTGTTCCGGTATTGCCACTCTCCGTGCCTCCCTTGAACTTCGCACCATAATAACGCATCAGATCTACTGTTCGGATAAACTCAACAGGCTCAGAAACAACGGACTGGGCTTTCACTTGAGGGTTGGCCTCGTCGGCCAGCATCTCATCCAGCACGGGCAGATTCAGCATTTGCTTCAATTCCGCACTGATCATCCGGCCGGTTAAACTGTAGGCATAATTCATCTGGCCACTCAAATTTGCCGGAACTATGCCGGAAGATTGCTGAAGCTTAATTGCAGGCAAGGTACCAGTACCCTCGGCAGCATTCGGCAGTGTAACAGAAGCCCCGCCGTTCCCGGCGCTAAGCCCGAATAAAGAAGCTAGCATTCCATCCTCGCCGATCCGCCAATACAGCGAGTCATACTCGCCAATAACAAATGATCCTTCCGTCTCCTTATGGCTGTTGTCCCAATTGTAGGCCGCACGTTCAGTGGCAGCGGAAGCGACCTGCAGCAGCATTGACTTCTGGTAACTGTACAGGCAGAAGAATAGCAGCAGCATCGTAATACACATGATGATAGGCAGCAAAAGTGAAGCTTCGATAGTAAAGCTGCCTTCGTCATCCTCCAGTTTCATGATTCGAATACTTCCTGGCTCTTGCTTCCTGCAGTACTGATCAAGTCTTCTACCACTTTGACAATCTCCTTGCGGAACACCAAAACTACAGCGATCAGTACAGCGATAATCAGGATCATCTCCAGCGTGCCCAGCCCTTCCTCGTCCTTCCACAAGTTCTTAGCGCCTTCTGTTATGAATGTCATCATTCGTCTCATCCTCCTACATTTTCATCATCATAAATGCCGGTGTACCCACCAGAATGATTACAATTAAAAAGATAACCACCATCGGGAACACCAGCTTCGAAGAAGCCTGCTCCCCCCGCGTCCGGCTGATCGCCTTCCGCTTCTCCCAGAGCATCCGCGAAAGATCGCGCAGCGACAAGACAAAGTCGGCTCCGCCTCTGCGGTAATTCAGCAGCACCGTGGTTGTAAATAGCGATACCTCCTGTACGGCGCAGCGTTTGCTGAAATTCTCAAACGCCTGCTGAAAGGAGTAGCCGCTCTCCCACTCCCCAGTCATAATCGACAGCTCTTTATAGAGCGGATGGCTGTAATCTCCCTTCCGGCTCTCCACGCAGCGGATAATCGCCCGCTGTACATTCTCCCCGGCGCCGACCAGCAGGACAATACTGTTCAGCAGCTCGGGCAGCTCCAGCATAATATTCTGCTCCCGCAGCCTTACCTTCTTGTGCAGATCACTGACCAGTGCAACGGGCAGAATAACTGCCAGACCAGCCCCCAGGAGAATTCCCGCCTTCTCGCCGCTGAACAGGGTCAGCGCGCTTCCACCGATAAGCAGCAGCCAGCTGTAGCTGAACATTTCTCCCATAAAGAGCAGCGTCCGTTCTGCGCTGTAGCGCATGCCGTAACTGCGCTGCAAGGATCGCTGAATCCGGAACATCACCGAAGGAATATGACTGCCAATTCCCCACCGCTCAATCAGCAGGAGGAAGGGCTCGCCCAATCTGCGCAGCCGCAGCCCGTCCATAGGCAGACCGCGAAGCCCGGAATAACGGCTGCCACATTTCAGGCGCAGGAATATCCATCCCAGCCCTAACATCAGAACGGCCGAACCGCACAGCCAAATCATTCTTTCACCTCCTTCACAGCGGGATATCCATAATCTTGGAGGTCCAGAGATAACACAGAAACAGCCCGCCCAGCGCCAGTGTGGAAATTGCAATTCCGGCACCTGTATACATTGGCTGCATATAATCTCCGGCGGTCAGGCTCATGAACAGCACCATGGCAAGCGGGGAAGCCAGCAGCGCCTTCGCCTCGAATTTCTTCTGGGCGATGCTGACGGCAATGTCCTGCTGGATATCCAGCTTCTCCCCGATGATTGTGGAGGTGCGGCGCACAATCTCTACCAGGTCGCCTCCTGTCCGCTTGCAGACAGAGAATACATCAGCGAACCGTTCCACATCCTCCATGCCTGCCCGTCTGCTGAAATCCTGCAGCGCTTCTTCCACAGGTTGTCCATACTCCATCCGGGCACATATAATATTCAGCTCAAGGATCATATCGCTGCCCCCTTCCGGGTCAAGCATCCGCAGATCCTGCACGGCCTCGCGAAACGCATTCTCTACGGAACGTCCGGCGGACAGCGAAGAAGAAAGCGAAAATAAGGTCTGCTTGAATTGCAGGTTAAGCGCAGACCGGCGGCGCTGCCGCAGGTAATCACGCAACAGCCGTGGTGCATAAGCTCCCCCCGGCACAAGCAGCAAAGACAGCAACAGGTTATGGTAGAACAGGTACCCGATGCCGAACAGCAGGAGCCCGCCTGCCAGCATAGCCAGCGCTCTAGACAAAGGCGTCAATACATAGACGGTATAATCCGGCAGCTGCGGATTGCCCCCGGCTTCAGCCTCCACAGATGTCCCTCCCTTCTCTGCGGAGGACCCCCTCCGCTTGCCCGGCGAAGAGACCGGCTTCTTCCCCAAATGAATCAGAAGACCACCTCCTTCTCAGTTCCCCAACTGTATTGCGATAATGGATAACTCTGTACCCCGGCCATCTTCAGCTTGCTGGAATGCAGCAGAGGATTCCCGCAAGGAACCAGGCCTCCCTCCACTCTGCCCTCACGTTCCCCCGTTTCTTGAAACGCATATAACGGATTCAGCGCCACCTCCCCATCCCGCAGTCCGATAACCTCGGAGATTTCCATCACCCGCCGCGAGCGGTCCCGCAGCCTGGAGAGATGGACAAAGATATCAATCGCAGAGCCGATTTGCTGGCGGACCACTGATACCGGCAAATCAGCTGCACTGAGCACCATCGTCTCCAGACGGCTGACCATATCCTGTGCGCTGTTGGAATGTCCAGTTGAGAGCGAACCAGAGTGGCCCGTGTTCATCGCCTGCAGCATATCCAGACACTCGGCCCCCCGCACCTCGCCGACCACGATACGGTTCGGGCGCATCCGCAGGGAGGAGCGGATCAGGTCGCGGATCGTGATTTCCCCGCGGCCTTCTGTATTGGCGTTGCGGGTCTCCAGCGAGACCAGATTCGGCACGGTGACAATCTGCAGCTCGGCGGAGTCCTCAATCGTGATCACCCGCTCCTGCGGCGGAATAAATTGAGACAAAGCATTCAGAAAGGTGGTTTTGCCAGAGCCTGTTCCACCGCTTATAAAGATGTTGTATCCGGCAGCGACCAGAATCTGCAGCAGCTCTGCCGCTTCTCCGCTCAGCGCCCCACGATGCACCAGCTCGCTCATCGACATCGGCGTTTCCGGAAATTTGCGGATCGTCATCGCCGGACCTTTCAAGGCCACTGGCGGCAGTACGATATTGACGCGGGAACCATCCTTCAGCCGCGCATCCACAATCGGGGTGGAATCGTTAACCACCCGGTTCACACCGGAAACCACGGTCTGGATAATATCCTCCAGTCTGCTCCTGGATTCGAAAGCCAGCGGCAGGCGGCGGATCTGCCCTTCCTCTTCAATAAATATCTCCTCATGACTGTTGATCATAATCTCGGTGATATTCGGGTTATCCACCAGCGGCTGCAGCACATCCAGCCCCCGGAAGGAATCGAACAGCTTTTTGACCAGTTCATGCTTTTCCTGGGCAGTTAAATAACGCAGGCTGTCCATCTCCAGAATGGTTCGTTCAATATAGCTGTTAAGCTCACGGTTTCCGACAGCCGAAGTGACATCAAGCCCTGCGCGTATGTCGCTGCGCAGCTTCCTGAACATGGCTTCATTCATGTAAGCCCCCGGTGAATACCCGCGGCAGCGCCGGCTCAATGATACCGGTGCAGAGCTGCTGCACCCCAGCCGTAAACTGCGGAGAATTCAAGCAGAGCTCCACATGATGCTGAAGTGCCCAGGAGGAGATATAAGGAAGCACACCATCTATTCTAATTTCTTCCCGGCCTGGCCGGCCCGCGGCTGAATCCCCGGCAAAATTCATCACAAACCTGCTCTTGCCCGGCACCTCCGGCGGCAGACCGGAATGCGGATCTCCGCAATGCTCCAGCCACCTGAGCGTCTTATACATACTTGCCTCGTCACTCTTCAGCGCCCATAGCAGAATGCCGCACCGTTGCAGCACTGCCTGGGCCCGCTCTTCCTCAATGCTGCCTGTATCTACAATTACAACATCATAGTCAGCATCGCCGGCCAGCAGCTCCAATAAATCCAGCGTATCCTGCCGGGTCATCTGCAGCATTTCCTTGAAATTACCGATCGGTCTGAAGGCGTCACAGCGGAGGCTGTCATGCCTTACGGCGTATCTCCCGAGCTCAGGCTTGCCTGCATTTCCCTTGCTTCCTTCGCTGCCGCTTGCCTTAAGCTCGTACAACAGAAGTTCCAACCCGGAAGCGTTGCCCTGGGGCATCCGCAGGAACAACCCGCTGCTGTCCACACTTTCCAGGTTTAGATAGAAAACAGACAGCCCGATCCCGCCAAGCTGCTTGGCCATATTGAGCGCAATCGTTGTTTTGCCGCTGCTGCCGCTGGCTGAAACTACCCCGAGCAGCAGCGTCTCCTCCTTGGCAGCCGAAGCTGTCCTCATGCGTTTCACATCGCCTATCCGGAGGATGGACTCCAGAAGTGAGGGCAGCGACTGATATTTCTCAATCACCATACCCCCGGCCAGACTCCCCGCATTACTGCTGGAATACTTCCCGGCCTCGCTTAGAACACCCCAAGGAACTGTATTTTTGCCTTCCACCAGCCAGGCCTCAACGAAAATGGGATCGCCTACAACGGCGTCCGGCAGCTCTTCTCCCTTCATGAATTCCATAAAGGTATCCAGCCGGCTGAAAGCTGTGATCCGCAGCATCTCCCCATACTCACTGTGATGCAAGTAATGCAGCAACGGCTCAATGTATTGACTCTCACGAACTGCCAGTACGATCCTCGCCGCCATGAAACCACTCTCCTTCCTGTAATGCGTACCTTTTAAAAAAGATAATAAAAAAGACAGCAAAAAAAGCACCGCCAATAACCGTGGTATACGGTCATTGAACGGTGCTTCCGTTACTATCCTTTAATTTACAGCTATAGTAGCATATATGCAGTAGAGCGGCAATATCTTTTTTACGAATACCTCTTCTATACTCCAATTCCTGAGCCCGCACCATATCCTGAGTTGGATATTTACCGGATCATTCCACTACCCTATACTATTAGCCAGTCAGCTTTCAGCACGGCCAGATTACAACTAAAGGAGATCATTCAACATGAAGTTAGTGCCCAGTTTACTCGCAGCCCTCGTCTTATCCGGATCCATCAGCTTGTCAGCAGCCGCAGCAACCAAACCTATCACTGTACTCGTTGACCAGCAGAAGCTTAATTTGACCACCGCCGCCCCGATTCAGGAGGGCAATTCCGTGCTCATCCCTATGCGGCCCATTTTTGAAAAGCTCGGCATGAAGCTGGTCTGGGATGCCAAGAGTAACACGATCACAGCCACCAAGGAAGGTCTCAGCATCAAGCTGCAGACCGGAAGCAAAAAAGCAACTATAAACGGAACCGTTAAACAGCTGGCCTCCGCACCCAAAACAATTGACAAAGTCACTTATGTTCCCCTGCGCTTTGTAAGCGAAGCCACCGGAAACAGTGTGGAGTGGAAAGCAGCTTCCAGAACTGTTGCAATTACAAGCAAGGAGAACACCGCTGATGTCAAGGGAATCTCGGCATTATTTGATAAATATGTGACGTATTCCAATACAGAGAACTATGACGGGTTCATGAACCTTATTGATCCGGAATCCCCACTGGCAGGGATCGGCCCAGGAATCAAAGAGCAGTACGAGATCTTTGATGCCAAGACTACCGTCCTCCAGATGGAAATTATTGATTCCAAAGGGAATGAAGCAACCGTACACACGATTGAAACCTCCGAGAAAGTAAACGGTCCCTTCATGCTGGATAGCCAAGCGGAGTATGTATACTCCCTCACCAGAAAAGCCGGCGGTTCTGCTTGGCAAATCAGCGGTATCCAAATCGCTGCGCTACAGTACATTCTTCCGGCAGATGTGCTGGAGGCTAAGGTCAATGTACCCAAAACAGATGAAGACCAAATTAAAGCTGTTGTTCAGGCCAATGTGGATTACTCCAACAAAGAGGATCTGGATGGTGCATTATCCACCATTGACGAAACTTCCCCTGCATACGAGCAAAGCAAAGAACTTTATATGCAAATGTTTAAAGTCTATGATTTAGCTATTACACTTGACTCTTCTAAAATTATTGATTATACCGGGGATACCGCTGCGGTATACACAGTGCAGACGTCCAAGAAAGTAAAAGGTCCGGAGTTTCAGGACAGCCGGGCCGTATCGGTCAATATACTGAAAAAATCGGCAGACGGCAAATGGAAGCTTACGCAAACCTATATCCTCACGACGACAGCTCTTAATCAATAAATCCTCTATTCCCAAACCAAATAGGGGTTTAAGCCAGCCCAAAAAGCAGCAAGGTGACATAGCCACCTGCTGCTTTTTTTGGGTTATGCACATCGGCTGGGCACCTTACAGAAATCTCTTGCGGATTTCCGGTGTGGGAAGCAGACATTGCTCGTCACGCCCAAACCAGCGGTACCGGTTCCTTGCCACAAACCTGTACAGGGCATCTCTCAGAGGCCGCGGCACAAGTATGAAGATATATGCGGCAGGCCACGGAAAACGCAAGCCACGGGCGATCCGCAGCACTGCAGCCGACTCTGTATAGCAGGTCCCGTTCTCCACCAGCACGACCGTATTCAGCTGGTCTGATCCAAGCCCGCCTGCACTCAGCATTCCGCCCGCTGTCTCACTCTGCAAGGGGGCGAACAGAAATCTGGCCTTGGGATCGCGCGGAATAATAAACCGCACCAGCCCCTGACAAAGATGGCATACGCCGTCGATCAGCACAATAGACTTACCGCCCGTCTTGTTTTGCTCTTCATCCATCTTGCCGCACCCCCTCTTCATAGTATCTCCCCGGAAATAAACAAAAACGCGGGATAGCTCCCGCGCCTCATCATCCGTCCATTTAATTATTCAGCAATAGCCTTGTCGATCCACTCGTCGCCGAGCATTTGCCCTTCGAAATCAGCAGTGAAGGATTCCATACATTTGCAGATGAAATCTTTGCGGCAAACCGGACATGGTGTCTTAAGCAGGCGGCTGATGTTCGTCATTTTCCATTCCGGAAACCGATGATAGAACGCGCGGCACTCCGTTCCGTCAGCAAGCTTGATAATGAACTCGTATAATCCTTCCTTATCATTGCTGCTGGCTTTGGTCACATTCGTAATATGCGGTCTGTAAGACATCTTCATCACCCATTATTTATATTTTTGGTACTTAGTAGCACACGTGCATAACAGATACTTAGACATATTAAAGAATTTTAGGGGTGATGTCAACCAAAGCCACCCTTTAGACCGCTATTCCCGGCTGTTTCCTGCCTCACCGTCTCTATTTAGCCATTATTTCCAGAAATCCTTCTAAATACCGGCTGCTCGTTACAACACATTCAGTTCAACTTCGATGTTGCCCCGCGTTGCCTTGGAATACGGACAAAACGCATGAGCCTTTTCTGCCAAATCCTCCGCCTGCGCACGGTCAATGCCGGGCAGCTTCACATCCATTCTTACAGCCAGTCTGAAGCCGCCGTCGCTGTCATCCTTTCCGATGGATACGTTGGCGGTGACCTCCACATCCTGCAGCTTAACGCCCTCTTTACGGGCGATATTGGCCAACGCACTTTCATAGCAGGCACCGTAGCCTGCCGCGAACAGCTGCTCAGGATTCGTACCGGAACCCCCGGGGCCGCCAAGCTCCTTTGGCATTTTCAAATCATGTTCAAGTACACCATCCGAGGACTTCACAGAGCCCTCCCGTCCGCCGTGAACCGTTGCTGTAGCCGTATATAATGCTTTCATCTGTATCTACTCCTTTATCAAAATGTATTTGTACCGCCGCATACCCTACATTTAAACAACAGAGATATTTTGAAACGAATATACAATGTTGTCACAATTCTGACGGGTTGCTTCTTACGATAAATAGTGTAAAATTAAATTGTGATAAATCAAAGTTCGGGAGGCGTTATTCATGAGTATTTATGATTTCGAAGCCAACACGCTGCGCGGGGAAGAAGAATCCCTGTCCAAGTACAAAGGTAAGGTGCTGCTTGTCGTGAACACAGCCAGCAAATGCGGATTCACCCCGCAATATAAGGGTCTCCAGGAAGTGTACGATAAATTCAAGGACCGTGGTTTTGAGGTACTTGGTTTTCCGAGCAACCAGTTTGCCGGACAGGAACCGGGTGAAAGCGAAGATATCGCCGAATTCTGCGAAATCAATTACGGAGTAACCTTCCCGATGTACGAGAAGGTTGATGTGAAGGGCGACGAAGCGCATCCGTTATTCAAATACCTGTCCAAGGAAGCGCCGGGCGTCCTGGGCTCAAAGAGCGTCAAGTGGAATTTCACCAAGTTCCTGGTCGATCAGGAAGGCCGTGTCCTGAAGCGGTTCGCACCACAAACCACTCCGGACCAGATCGAAGCCGATATTGCCAAACTGCTGGACTAATCCTCCCCTATAATATGAAAAGATACTCTTCACAAAAGCCCGCTGCTCCTGTGAAGAGTATCTTTGTGTTCGCTATACCACAATCATTATGCTAATTGTCATTTCCATCCTCCCTAATTATGGTATACAGAGAATATAGCACTCGATGCTTGAAACGTATCACCGTTTAATTCCCCGGAAAGCAGGTTGGCTATGAAGCAGGATGTTTTGAAGCGGGCTTTCGATTATATCGAAGATCATCTGAATGAAGAGATCAGCCTCGACAACCTCGCCCGGACGGGATATGTTTCTTTGATGAAGCTGTACCGGGAATTCTACTACGTATCCGGCCATTCCATTAAAGACTATATCCGTAAAAGAAGAATCAGCAACGCATGCGCCCAGATCAAGAACTCCGAATTATCCATTACCGAAATTGCGCTGGGCAACGGCTTTGACTCCCTGCCTCCCTTCTCCAAGGTCTTTAAAAAAATCGTCGGTCTTACGCCAATGGAATACAAACGGAGCAGCGTGTTCTATACCTTCCTCCCCGGGCAGTTCCCCCTCCACTTGGCGGAGACAGCCATTAAGATCCAGTCCGGGCAACCGCTGCATGGCCTGACCGCCGTTTACCTCGCCCCAGGAGACACAGACATCGAACAGCAAGCCATCAACGCACTGAAACAAGCGGTCTTCACAACCAAGCGTACGGGCATGAGTTTTAGACTCTTCGGATTAACCCCTGTGCAGGTTGGGCGGTCCAGACAATCGTACAACATATTCATAGATACCCAGAATCATGACTACTGGATTTTCGCCCTGGGGGAGGCCGGTTATCACTCCATAGAGCCAGCTACGTTATGCGGCGGGGAGTTTGCCGTCTTATCCGTACCTTTTACCGGAAGCATCAACCAGACCTGGGACTACCTTTACAGCCATTGGCTGGCTAAAAGCGTGTTCACCCTGGCAGGTGATCATTGCCGTGAGGAATTTATCATTCAAAAGACAGGGACCATCAAAGAGCTTCGTCTATCCCTGCCCATTATCCGCAAGCAAAGCAGCTACATCATTGAAGTAACCCCATTTGCGCAGCAGCACTATATCGTCGCCCATGCCGTGGGCAGTCATGCGGAGGATGAAGCTTCGGCCAAGCTTTTATCGCAGATCAATCAACGTGGATTCCTTCCATCGACGTTTTATGTGGAGATTACCAGCAATGGATACTTGTGCGGTGTCGAGCAGACAGAAACGGGCGAATTATCAGCCGAAGACGGTCTGAGTCTTGTTACCCTAGAAGCAGGGCTTTATGCGGTATTAACCGCAGACAGTTACGGGAATTTCACCGGACTTGCGGATATTATGAGCCGCTGGCTGGATGAAAATTGCTGCTACAGGCGTGCCGGAAGCCCTTTTGCCCTCTATACCGTAAATGAAACCTATGAAGAGGCATCCATGAAGGTGTGTATTGCTATTGGCGAACATTCTGTTATAAACGGACAATCCATCGCTTCAGATCCCATTTATAATGAGGACGAAGAACAAATGAACTAGGAGGAATCATGTATGACAGAGCCGTTACGCCAGAGCAGCTATGATGGAACTACCGAGGGATACGCCCCTAAATTCAAACCGCGGGTAATCGAACTGATTCGCCAGCAGCTGGAAAAAGAAGCCCCTCAACGCACCGACTCCATTGGCGGAGAAAAGCCTTATGTGCTAGATTTACCAGAGCTTCAAGTCATCGGCTGGCAGAACCTCAATCAAGCAGGCGAGCCTTATGCCGATATTTGGGGACATGTCTTCGGGGAAATCGATATCGACAGCAAATTTGATTCCATTCCGACAAAAGTCCAGAGCAGCGGCTGTTACCTGGGCATCTTCGAAGGCCGCGATTCGGTTCCCAAACTGTGGGAGCAATCAGCCTGGGATACCGGCTATTTTTTAGGCGTTGAGGTAGGAGACCCCGGTACAGTTCCCGAAGGACTTGTGCATAAGGATTACCCTGCATCCAAATATGCTATTTTTATCGCCAAGGGTGTGCCCGCAGCTGCGTTTCAGAGCACATGGGATTACATCCATCAGGAATGGCTGCCATCAGGTGAATTCAAGTTCAACGAAGCCGGTGTTTTCTTCATCAACTATACAGAGAAGTCAGGACCTGACGACGAAAGATTCGAGGCCCATCTGTGCGTACCTGTGGTGGAAAAATAACGGCGATCCACCGTTTGCATCCTACGAACGGCAACCTATGTAGTCCGGGTTTCCCGTCGTGTCACCGCCACTGGCCTGACGTTGTCTATCGCGTATGTCTTTCCATGAAGTAAGCTGAATCTTTTCGGTTTGCAGTAATCTGTGAATATCCTCGTCCATAAATAACAGGTACTCGATCTCCCTTTTCTTCCAGTGTGGAGTAATTGCCCGCATTTCATAAGTATTCAGCGCAGGATGGATGACAACTTCTGTTATCCCTCCTCCCACACCTTTTATAGCTTCCATCATTTTAACCTTAGCAATGTCATAGTCCTCCCCCTGCTCCAAGTGATAGGGAAGATTAATCAAGTCATCAATTAATAAGATCCCTCTTTTCCGCGCCGATTCAATCCTCTCCGTCATTAATTCCCTTATCTCTAAATCCAGAAATGATTGGTTTACTATATTAACAGGCAGCTTAAAAGGCAACCGGTACTCCTGGCACAGATCAAATACGATCTCCAGAAAATCCCGGCCTCTCGACAATCCCAATAAACTGCCCTCATGACTGTCCAAGTGTGTCGGTTCAATCCCCAGCGTTAGAGCCATCTCGATCTGACTTCGGATTTCAGTTCGGATGGCTTCAGCAGTAGCCCGCTCTTCCACATAAGCTGCATGTTCCCAAAAATATCCCTCTGGAGTAATTAACGACTGTATCCTGGAACTCCTGGTAACTGGGCCCCACTTATAAGCCGGGAGACTCGAAGTAAGCGTAAGATGAATTCCCACATTAACATTGTGATGATTTTTGGCATACTCAGCAGCCTCTTTCGCCCAGGGCCCCGGCATCATAATCATGCTGGAATTAATTGCATCGGCTTGGTACAGATTCATAATAGCCTCATTCATGGAATGGCACATTCCGAAATCGTCGGCGGTAACGATCAGGAACCGCTCATTGGAGTTGTGAACTCTATTCGGCACTCTTTTTCCCTCCATTGGGTCAGTCTATAAAACAAAACAAAAAAACCTGAAACCCCTTGAGCAACAAGGAATTTCAGGTTTCTTCATGTATGCGGTAGAGAGGACTCGAACCTCCACGGGTATACACCCACTACCCCCTCAAGATAGCGTGTCTGCCATTCCACCACTACCGCGCGGTGAGTATAACGTTAAAGCATTGTTTGAGGCCAACATTCAATATTATAAATCCATTTCAGCAAAATGTAAAGACACCACTTTAAGAATTTTCTTCGTTTTCTTTAAGCCTGCGGTATCGGGAAAACTCGATATATTCCTTAATAAATTCTTGCTCCTTCTGCAGCAATTCCTCACTTTGGCAATTCAATTGCCGTATTTGGCCAGAAAAATAACCCTCCCCGCCTTCGCGAAGAATCTCAGTTGTAGTTTTGCCCAGAATCAGCCAATCCAGACTCACATGAAAAAAAGCACCGATCTCGATCAGCTTATGTGTTCCGGGCGTCGACTTGCCCCGCTTCCAATCCCCCATGTTGCCGGTACTGATATTCAGCTGTTCACAGAAGGACTTTTTTGTCAGTCCTTTTTGTTTGATCAAATATTCTATCCGCTCGTATATCGACGCCATCAGCAATCCGCCTTCCGCACTATTTAAATATACTTATTTACGTATTTTTTATTGTAAAATGACGTAAAAAAGTATATAATTAACTATTATTATTCCCATTCATTATATCACACGACTGGATAGTCGATAAGAGGTGAAGTCTTTTGAACAGCAAACGTCCTGTTACTCCTTTTGGCTGGGCAATCAAACAGCGGCTGACGGAAATGCACATGGATCAGAAGAAATTCTGCGAGCTGTACGGAATTCCGCCTTATCGCCTATCCAATCTGATTCACGGTACCCGCAGGGCCGAGCGCTACAGGCGCCAAGTCGAAGAGCTGCTTAACCTGCCTCCATCCTAGCTTTCCATCCTGCAAACTATCAAGGAGAGATAACCTTTGCCATTCAGCATATCCACTTCCCTCATCCGTTCCCTTAATGCTCTGCCGCATAATGCACTGGTTATCGACAGCCAGGGGATCATCCTGTTCACCAACGACTCCTGGAAGGAATACAACAACCATTATGGACTCTCCCCGCATGCCGATTGGACTGGCGCTGATGCTCTGGAGTTATTCGGACAGGTGATGTCGGGCCCTTCCCAGATCACTGCACTTAAGGAGGCGCTGCATCACATCCTTCGCGGCGAGTCTTTAATATCCAGTTCCGAGTTTATTCTGCAGACTGCGGCCAAAGGCAACAGAAGATTCCGTGTAGATGCCTTTCCGCTTATCCATGAGAATCCGGCAGCAGACCAGGCTATCATTCTCTCTCTGCAGGATGTTGGTCCTGTTATCACAAGTCAGCCTGTCCGAACGATCCAGCCGTTGCGTTTGCACCAGAAGAATCCTCAACCTCTTGTTCCTATCTGCGCCTCCTGCAAATCCATCCGCAACAGCAGCGAGGAGTGGGTGACCATTGAACGTTTCCTGCTGCAGCAGCTGTCTTTGCAATTCACCCATGATATCTGCCCGGACTGCATCCGTGAGTTGTACCCGAAATACGCCGGAGCCTTGAAATGGTGATTTCTCCTGTCCAAGTACCAGAAATCCACAACCTGTGAATGCAAAGAAAAAAGCCCTTGAATATCAAGGACTTTCTCTTCTAAACATCGTATGCGGTAGAGAGGACTCGAACCTCCACGGGTATACACCCACTACCCCCTCAAGATAGCGTGTCTGCCATTCCACCACTACCGCATATATGACCCGTATGGGATTCGAACCCATGTTACCTCCGTGAAAGGGAGGTGTCTTAACCCCTTGACCAACGGGCCATGCTTGATAAGTTGTCTTTGTCACAACAAAATTGAGTATATCAAACCCAGGGGGATTTGACAAGAACTTTTCTCAAAAAAATAACGGACATTCACAGCTGCAGCAATCAGCCGTTCATCCCCGCTAAATCTCCGCCTTCCCGCAGAGACCCTCCAACTTTTCTATGTCCGTCACACCCCTTGAGCAGCCAGTACCTCCAGCCCATCCGCAGCCTCATATCCCAGACTTTGTGCAACAGCCAAATTGGTCACCTGTCCGGCCACGACATTGAGTCCGCGGGCTAGCGCCGCGTTCTTCACCCCTGCTCCATGAATACCCAAATTGGCAATTTGCAGGGCATAAGGAATGGTTACATTGGTCAGCGCAAGCGTTGAAGTCCGGGCAACCGCGCCCGGCATGTTGGCCACAGCATAGTGCACAACACCAAACTTTACATAGGTTGGGCTCTCATGAGTAGTCACTCGGTCGATTGTCTCAATCGAACCCCCTTGGTCAATCGCCACATCTACAATTACAGAACCTTCTGCCATTTGCCGCACCATGTACTCTTTTACCAGCTTCGGTGCACGGGCACCGGGTATAAGCACTGCACCGATCAACAGGTCGGCTTTGCGTACAGCTTGTTCAATGTGATAAGAATCAGACATAAGGGTAGCCACTCGCCCGTCAAAAATATCATCCAGCTCACGAAGCCGGCTGGCATTTAAATCAAGCACCGTCACGCGTGCCCCCATTCCCAGCGCAATCCTCGCCGCATTTGTGCCGACGATCCCTCCGCCAATGATGACCACTTCACCGGCCTGCACGCCCGGAACTCCGCTAAGCAAGATACCTTTGCCGCCATGCGGCTTCTCCAGCAGCCGGGCGCCAATCTGTACAGCCATCCGTCCGGCTACCTCGCTCATCGGAATAAGCAGCGGCAACGAACCGTCTTCAAGCTGTATCGTCTCATAGCCGACCGCAGTCACTCCGCTCTCCACAAGCGCCTGGGTAAGGCCGGCCTCAGGAGCAAGGTGCAGATACGTGAACAGGATTAGCCCCTTGCGAAAGTAGCCATACTCTTCCGGCAGCGGTTCCTTCACTTTAATGATCATCGCTGCTTTGCTCCAGACCCCGGCCGCAGCGTCCAGCACCTCTGCACCCTTCTCCAGATATTCACTGTCGGTGAACCCGCTGCCCACGCCTGCCGATTGCTCGACCAGGACCTCATGACCTGCTTTGCGGAGCGCCTCCACTCCGGCTGGAGTAATCGCTACACGATTCTCATTATTTTTGATCTCTTTGGGTACTCCGACAATCATTTATTCTCCTCCTTAATGTTATGCGAAAAGAAAGGCCCAATGTTGAGCCCTTCTCTTCACAGCTAAGGTGATTCGGGGCGTACTGGACACCCCGATGATAAACAAATTTGATTGCGGTTCTTAATCGTTCCTACCCGTTATTGTATGCATTTGAACCTCTTACGGATTTACCTTTGTTTCGAAAGTTTGTGTGCCGTCAACGAATTTCAGAACGACAGCTGCTTTAACAGGGTCATGTGTTTCGTTGAGCGTGATTTTACCGGTAGCCAGCTGCAGATCTTTGGTCGCTGCCAAAGCATCTTTAATCTTGGCAGGATCGGCCTCACCTGCACGGGTAATGGCGTCAGCAACCAGCTTCAGGGAATCATAACCAAGAGCGGCCATCCCGTCCGGTACTGCGCCCCCGTTGGCAGCTTTGTAGGCATCAACGAAGGATGTAACTTCAGTAGCGGTATCTTCCGGTGAGTAGTGGTTGGACATATAAGTATTGTCCAGAGCCGCTTTGCCGGCGATTTCAGCGAGTTGCGGAGAATCCCAGCCGTCGCCGCCGAGGAAGGGAACTGTAATGCCCATCTCGCGGGCTTGCTTTACGATTTTGCCGACTTCTTCATAGTAACCCGGCAGATAGATTACATCCGGGTTTTGCTCTTTGATCCGTGTCAGCACGGCTTTGAAGTCGGAGTCTTTTTGCTGATAGGATTCCTGGCTCAGCACCTCTCCGCCTTTTTCCTTAAAGGTTTCTTCAAAGAACTTTTGCAGACCTTTGGAATAGTCACTCGACGTGTCTGTGTAAATTACAGCTGTTTTGGCTTTCAGCGAATCTACAGCAAAGTTAGCCATAACTTCTCCTTGGAAAGGATCGATAAAGGCAGTGCGGAACACCCATTCGTTCACTTTGCCACTGCGCTCATCCACCGTCACTTTAGGGTTGGTGGCACCTACAGAGACCAGCGGTATTTTCTTCTCCGTAGCCACCGGGACGATCCCCAGCGTGTTGGTCGAGGTCGAAGCACCGATGATGGTAACAACCTTATCATTGGTAATCAGTTTTTGCGCTGCTTGCGTGGCTTCCTCGGATTTCGAGGCGTTATCGGCTACGATTAATTCCAGTTTCTTGCCGAGTATGCCGCCTGCGTCATTGATCTGCTGTACCGCCAGCTTCGCGCCTTTGGATACGGAATCGCCGAAAGAGGCCTGGCCGCCCGTGAGCTCAAGGTTCGCGCCGATTTTGATAGTGTCCCCGCCAGAATTACCGCCGCTTGCAGAGTTTCCGCTGTTCTCTGTGTTGTCGTTGCCGCAGCCCGATGCCAATACTGCAATCAGTACTGTTGACAAAATAATGGCCCCAATTTTCTTCATAGTTTCTCCCAGCCTCCCGGATAATAGAATTGTATATATGTTGTTTCTATGATGCCCTTAGTGAGGCTAACCTCTTAGTGCCCGAGATAGGCCATTTTGATTTCTTCGGAATCCGCCAACTCCTTGGCATCCCCCTCAAGAACAACTCTGCCCGTTTCCAGCACGTAGGCGCGGTGGGCGATTTTGAGCGCCTGATGCGCATTTTGCTCCACCAGCAGCACAGTAGTTCCAGCTTCGTTCACATCTTTAATAATCTTGAAAATATCCTGTACCAGCAGCGGTGCAAGTCCCATAGACGGCTCATCCAGCAGCAGCAGCTGGGGATGCCCCATAATGGCCCGCCCCATGGCAAGCATCTGCTGTTCGCCACCGGACAAAGTACCTGCCTGCTGCTTCTTGCGTTCCCGAAGCCTCGGAAAGATGTCGTACACCTTCTCGAAATCAGCCGCCAGACTTCCGGATTCCTGCAGGTAAGCGCCAAGCTCAAGGTTCTCTTCAACAGACATATTGGCGAACACGCGGCGTCCTTCAGGACAATGGATCAAGCCCTGTTTGACGATCGCCTGAACACTCTGGCTGGTTATTGATTTATCCAGAAATTCAATGCTACCTGTTTTGGGTTTAAGCAGACCTGACAGAGTCTTCAGGAGCGTCGACTTGCCTGCACCATTGGCTCCGATCAGCGTTACAATTTCCCCTTGCTCGACATGGATGCTAAGGTCCTTCAGAGCGTGAATGGCTCCATAATAAACATTGATCCCCTGCACTTTAAGCATTGCCATTACGCCTCCTGTCCCAAATACGCTTCGATAACCTTGGGATTATTCCGAATCTCCGCCGGAGTTCCATCAGCAATTAGTATCCCGCGATCCAAAACGTAAATCCGGTTGCAGACGCCCATAACAAGCGACATGTCATGCTCGATCAACAGAATGGTGAGGTCAAATTCCTCGCGGATCCAGGCGATCAGATTCATTAAGTCCCGCGTCTCGTTCGGGTTCATGCCCGCCGCCGGTTCATCCAGCAGCAGCAGCTTCGGCCCGGCCGCCAGCGCCCGTGCAATTTCCAGACGCCGCTGGTTACCATAGCTGAGATTGCTGGCAACCTCTTCACTCTGGTCCGCTAGATTGAATATTTTGAGAATATCCATCGCCTTCCGTGTAATTTCGTCCTCTCCCTTGAAATGCTTCGGCAGCCGCAGCATGGAGGTGAACAAGGAATGTCTGGCATGCTGGTGAAAGGCGATTTTGACATTCTCCAATACTGTCATGGCCGTAAACAGCCGGATATTCTGGAAGGTGCGCGCAGCGCCCTTATGGTTGATCTTGTAGGGCTTCATCCCGCCAATGGACTCATTGTTAAGAAGAATGCTGCCTGTAGAGGGCGGGTATACGCCGGTTAACAGGTTGAAAAGCGTCGTTTTGCCAGCACCATTTGGCCCAATCAGACCGATCAGTTCACCTTTGTTAATGTGAAGAGAAACTTCGCTGAGCGCCTTAAGCCCTCCAAAGGAACGGCTGGCCTCTTTAACATCAAGAAGCACTGCTGCCTGTGATGCTGTCATCTGCCTTCACCTCCTTTTTGCCAAGCTTGCCGAATGAAAATTTCGTTGTACCCAGCAGCCCGCTTGGACGGAATATCATCATCAGGATCAGAACGATCGAATAAATAATCATCCGCCATTCCGGGAATTCACGCAGATAGGTGTAGAGCAAGGTAACGAAGACAGCACCCACAATGGAGCCGGCTGTACTGCCGAGTCCCCCGAGAACAACCATAACGATAATCTCGAACGATTTCAGAAAGTTAAAGCTGCCCGGAGTAATCACGTAGAACGTATGCGCAGACAATCCACCCGCTATACCGGCGAACAATGCACCGATTGTAAAAGCAATAATCTTATAGCGCGTCATGTTAATCCCCATCGCCTCTGCGGCGATTTCATTCTCGCGGATGGCAAGGCAGGCCCGGCCATGTGTGGATCTTATAAAGTTATTGATCACAACCACTGTAATTAAGGTAAAGAGAAATAGCAGGGTCCAGGTCGTTTTGGCTGGGATGCCGCTGAGCCCGGATGCGCCGCCGACGAATTCCGTGTTCAGCATGATGATCCGGATAATCTCGCCGAACCCCAGTGTGGCGATGGCCAGATAGTCACCCTTCAGCCGGAGTGTAGGCATTCCGATCAGGACCCCAAACACGGCAGCGAGCAAACCGCCGGCAATAATCGCCGGAACGAATGGAACGTTATAATCCAGTGTCAGAATCGCCGAAGTGTACGCACCTACAGACATAAAACCTGCATGACCGATGGAGAATTGTCCGGTAATCCCGGTAATGAGGTTAAGCGATACCGCCAGCATGATGTTGACACCGATCAAGAGAAGCATCGACCTTGTGACATCACTGAATATTTCCGTTGTTAGAAGAACTTGAACGACTCCATAAAACGCCATGGCAACAATAATGCCCATCCAGAACTTTTTACTTGTCATCTTCACGCCGGTTCCCTCCTACACTTTCTCCCGGACATTCTTGCCGAACAGCCCGGATGGTTTAAAGATAAGGATCAGGATCAATACTGTAAAAGCTACTCCATCACGCCAGGAGGAAAATCCGAGCGAAGAAATCTCCGTCTCTACCGTTCCCAGCAGCAATCCGCCAACAAGCGCCCCGGGAATACTTCCAATGCCTCCAAGCACTGCGGCTACAAAAGCTTTAAGTCCCGGCATAACGCCCATCAGCGGATCGACGGAGTTGTAAGTCATACCGAAAATCACTCCGGCAGCAGCGGCCAGCGCCGAACCGATAGCAAAAGTTGCCGAGATGGTGCGGTCTACGTTGATCCCCATCAAACGGGCCGCCTCCACATCGAACGATACCGCCCGCATCGCTTTACCGGTTTTGGTGTAACGTACGATATATTGCAAGAGAATCATTAGAATTATGGTTGTTAGAAGAATCATGACTTGATTGGATTCCACTTGAATGGATGTGCCGAACAACTGGTACTGTTTCTTGTCCATTATGTCCGGGAAGCCTTTCGCCTGAGGCCCGAGAATAAGCACTCCGGTGTATTCCAGCAGGAACGATACGCCAATGGCCGTAATAAGTGCGGCTATCCGGGTCGATTTACGCAGCGGCTTGTAGGCGAAGCGTTCAATCGTGATGCCCAGCAGTGCGCTGATGGTCATCGAAATCATAAGCGACAAGATCAACACAAGCACAGGAGGGAGCCCTGCGTTCGCCAAATATTTTGCGCTGTACAGTCCGATAAACGAACCGACCATAAACACATCCCCATGCGCAAAATTGATCAGCTTAATAATTCCGTACACCATGGTGTAACCAAGGGCGATTAGAGCGTAAATACTGCCTACGGAAATCCCGTTAATTAACTGCTGAATGAAATACTCCATCGCCATCCCCTTCTCTCCATAATAATCAAAATCCCCCTTTCTACGCCTTACATTCTGTTCAATCCCTCAAGATGTCATTTATATTAACATACAGTTATTTCTCCGACACTAATATATGAGTGGTTTTAATATAAAATTCGAAATTATATGTTAGGTTTATTAACAATAGAAGTGAGTTACATGGAGTTTTTTATGTATTATTTGCAAAAATCGATGAAAAACGGAGTAAGGGAGAGGATTTTAAAGGTTATTTGTTTTTGTATTTATTTCCTTTTCTGTTACAATACTTTATCTTTCTGTAAATAATATAACATTTGTCTCTTTACAGCTTCAATCCTTCAATTTATTAAAGAGGTAACGGGTTGCACTGGTAGTCCGGCTGGAAAAGCATGAGTATACAGCACAAAAAAAGAGCCCTGCTCGGGAGCTCTTACTGTCTGAAAGTATCAATACGGAGAGAGAGGGATTCGAACCCTCGCACCGCTTACGCAGTCTAACCCCTTAGCAGAGGGTCCCCTTATAGCCACTTGGGTATCTCTCCAAGTAAATGGCTCCCCGAACAGGACTCGAACCTGTGACAACTCGATTAACAGTCGAGTGCTCTACCAACTGAGCTATCAGGGAACATTACATGAACAAGGAATAATTTATCATGATTTCGTGATCTAGTCAAGCGGTTTCAATTGCTGGTTCCTAATGCTTTGAGGTGTGGTTCCGTACTCCAATTTGAATTTTTTATAAAAGAAACTCATGCTTTTATATCCGACTTGTTTGGATATCGTCTCAATCGGCATATTCGTATTGACTACCAGTGAATAGGCTGCGTTTAATTTCAGCTTTGCTACCAGTTGGGTGTAAGTCAGACCCGTTTCCTTCTTTAGTTTGTTGCTCAGATACGTAATATTATAGTTGAATTGATTAGACAGCTTCAGGAGGTTCAGGTCCTCGTAGTTCTCTTCCATATAACTGAGGATGGCAGTGATGTTCGTGTCTCCCTTTTGGGCAGCATCAAAATTATGCTCACTTTCCAACACTCTGACGAGTTCACCGAATACGATCTGCAAATAAACTGGAATTAACTCCATGGCATCCTGATTTTCTGAAAAATACTCGATAAGGATTCTGCGCATCATGTATTGCAGGTTCTCATTATGTTGCGACTGAAAGATAATGAAATGATTATGGTGCTGGCTTTGTAGAACTGAGTTGGCAAGAAACTCCCCAATTAAGCTTTTTTTCTTGGACAGCCGCTGCAGAAATAGTGAGGAGATGGTTTCCCTTTGCAGCAAAATATTAATAAGAATATCGTCTTCATCCAACGGGGCGATACTGTGCGGCACATCCTTATCCAGAATACATACTTGCCCTTCGCTAAGCCGGATCTCTTTTCCTTCGATTACCTGGCTGCATCCGCCGGAATACACATAATTCAGCTCAATAAATTCATGCACATGCTCGCGCATCGGTGCGAATCTGTTGTGCTTTCTAATATAAATATCGTGCTCCCGAAAAAAAAAGGAGGCAGGCATACGATAGATCTTCAGCTTTTGATCGAAATACCGCTCATCTCCCACTTCTTCCGAAAGATCGTTGATATTCTCGTTGCTGGCTTGCTGTAAAAGTTCAATTTCCGTTTTTGTCCTTAACAGCCGATCCAAATCACACATGTTCATGAGCTCTGCCTCCTTCGAATGTAATACTAAAGAAAAAGCCGGGTGAGACGGGGAGCCTGCCTTATTCCACTAATTTTGCAGTGTGGCCTGAGCTGCTCTCCCTCTCCCCCTGATGGCGATTGCCAGGCAAACGAGTGAAGCTGCAATGAATACGATCGCTGAGACCAAGAAGGAGAATGCAGCCGTTGAATTTCCGAACATTGTGCCGATGAACTTGTTTACATAAGGCGAAGAGAACGCCCCCAGGTTTGAGCCTACCATCGCAATTGAAATGGATACCGTTTCCCCGCCCTTAGGAACAATCTTCGTTAACACTGTGAAGATATAAGGAATAAACAGCGCAAAGCTGAAACCGATAATGAGCATCGCAATAGTTACCGTGAACATATTCTCTGCAAACCAAAGCAGCAGAAAACCGGCTGCAGTCAATAAGCTGGAGAAGAAGGGTGCGTAATCTTTTAACCCTTTATATATTTTACCGAAAAAGAACCCTGCAATCATGCTCGCCAACGAGAACAAGGTTAACGCAGTACCCAGGAAGTCAGCATTGGCTATATTCTTGTCAGAAATCACAATGCCTGTTTTGGTATAAATGATCATCACAAATGTCATAAACAGAAAGAGCGCACCCGCCAGTCCTAGTACAGGCATGGAGATTTTCCCTTTGGTTTGAACCGGCCCCTTGGAGCTTTCTGCCAGACGCTCTTCTTGCTGAGGCTCCGGAATGATCACAAAAAACAGCAATGCAATCGGAATTGCAATGGCGTAGCACAAAAATGCGAATTTCCAGTCAATCAGAGCCAGTTGTCCGGCCACAAAGGTAGCTACGGTGCTGCCAAGACCTTGAACCGCGCTTTGAAAGCCGACCAATTGCGCGCGTTCATCCCCATCGAAAAAATCACTGATCAAGCTGACAGCCAGAGAATTGAACATCCCGAGTCCGGCGCCAAGCACCAAGCGTGAGATTAGAATATAGGTAATATTATTGACGAACATCGGAACAATTCCGCCTATGACAACCAGCAATAATCCTAACATTACCGTATTTCTTTTGCCCACCCGGGAAGAGAGCGGACCGCTCAGCAGTACAAACAGCATCATGGAAAACGAAGGAATCGTAACAACACTCTCAATCAGTGAATTTTCCACATCCGGCATGCTCTGCAGCATCATGGGAATGACAGCCGAGACCGCACTCGCTGAGGTAAGTACCAAAGAAATCGACAACAGCGCCGCTTTGAATAAAGCTTTATTCTTCATATTCATTATACCTTCATCCTTCGTCATCATTTGGTTGTTACCGCCGGGACAAGTGCTGTCTGCTGATAGCTGTAAGTGAAAGAATAATCGCCTGATCCCACAGTAAACGTGATTTCATTTGTTCCGTTAACCTGGATAGTTGCTCTTTCTTCTGCCGCAATTTGTCCCGCAAGCTCTGCAGGCACATATACGGGCGGATGCTGAATCGTTGGATAAAGTGCGAGTACGGCTTGTTGCAGCGAATCCGGCTCGGCAACACCGGGCAGTGTAACCTCTGCCGTTGTATTATGCGGAACATGCACCGTCAATGTCAGCTGGTCATCAGCGATTTGCCAACGGACTGCAAGCAGGCCATAAGGTGTCTCCAGTTTGCCTTTGGCTGAAGTAAGCCCCAATGCGGGTTTGGGAGCAATCCGCGATTTTTTATATCCAGGCTCAATCAGATCGATTCCGGCAATATTCCGGTACATGAAATCCCCGACCGAACCATACGAATAGTGATTAAATGAATTCATGTCCGTGCTCCAGAACGATCCATCTGCCTTGATACTGTCCCAATGCTCCCACATCGTGGTCGCTCCCTGCTCTACCTGGTAAAGCCATGACGGGTAATCCTTCTGGAACAACAAGGTATAGGCCACATCCGTATAACCATTGTCTGACAGTACCAGGCACAGA
Source organism: Paenibacillus sp. IHBB 3054 (assembly GCF_051594305.1). Taxonomy (NCBI): domain Bacteria; kingdom Bacillati; phylum Bacillota; class Bacilli; order Caryophanales; family Paenibacillaceae; genus Paenibacillus; species Paenibacillus sp. IHBB 3054. Next base: position 43,345 of record NZ_JBOFBG010000019.1, read on the forward strand.
TAGGGAGTTCCCACGAACCCGGTATCCAAATGCATGCCTTTTTTCTCAATTAAGCGAACGAGTTCTTTGGCAACCTGCTTCTTGTACTTATCGGGTACCAGTCCGAAATACAGGGCAACAACCTGGGCCGTCTGCGTGTTGGAGCTTAGCTGTCCGTTGTCATCAAAATAACGGTTAACAAAAGCAGCCTTAATCCCTTCGTGCACGGTTTTGTACGTATTGTAGTCGGTATAATGGTTCAACAACTTGGCAGTCTCCGCTATAATTCCTGTTGAATAAGCAAAATAAGCTGTCGCCACCAGCGTTCCGTCTGTTGCCCCCATAAAGCTGCCTTCTTCGTTGTCAAGAGCCAGCCAATCTGCAAGCTGCAATCCGGTATCCCAGAGGTATTCGTCTTCCCCCTGTCCACGAACATAATCGACCCAGGCTTTCATACTCTCATACTGCTGCGCTAGAATTTGTTTATCACCATAACATTGGTAGATCGTCCACGGACAGATTACCGCCGCATCTCCCCAGGCTGCCGTTGTTTTGGACATATTGTCGGCAAAGGTTCCTTTGAGAATATCCGGCACCACGAAAGGAACCGCGCCATCCTCCAGCTGATTATAAGCCAAGTCTTTCAGCCACTTCCCGAAGAATGGGGCAACATTCATATTAAAGCTCGCTGTTCTTGCGAAAATCTGCGCATCCCCGGTCCAACCCAGCCGTTCATCCCGCTGCGGGCAATCCGTTGGAACATCCAGGAAGTTTCCTTTTTGCCCCCACACAATGTTGTGCTGCAACTGATTGATCTTCGGATCAGAGGTTTCGAAGGTTCCTATGGATTCCATCCCCGAATGCAGAACGACACCGGTGAAATCATCAACATCAACAGAGTCAGGGAATCCTTCCAATTTGACATATTGAAAGCCCTGAAAGGTAAAATGCGGACGATACGTCTCGGTACCATTCCCGCTGCAAATATAAGTTATCTTCTGCGCAGCATCGCGAATATTATCCCTGTAGAAATCCCCCTGCTGATCAAGTACTTCACCGTGAACCAGAGTCAGAATCGTCCCTTGTGGTGCCTGCACTTTGAATTCCAGCCATCCGACCATGTTCTGACCCAGGTTAAGCACCTGCTCCCCCTTGGGCGTCCGAAGCAACTCAACAGGCTTCAGTCTATTCATCACACGAACAGGCTCATTCTCCTGTGCAGTCAGATGCTTTTTAGGGAACGGGAGTGTTTGCATGCGTCTGCGCTCTCCGGGGAGCTCAGTTTCAAGTACTGCTTGCTCCAGTCTGGCATCATACATCTCACCGTTATAAATATCCGACATCAGAATGGCGCACTGATCTTCCTCCCATGTGCTATCAGAGCATACCAGCTCAGAGCCACCATCTTCGTAATCAATCCGCATCTGCAGCAGCAGGGCATTGGTATTTCCGTAAGTATCTTTACGTTTGTGCCATCCGAGATAACCGCTATACCAGCCTTCTCCTACAGTTGCCCTAATCCGGTTCTCTTGCCGCTCTTTGAGGGCCCCGGTCACTTCATAGGTCTGGACCTGGAGGCGATCGTTGTAGTCCGTCCACCCCGGTGTAAAGTAAGCGTCGCCAATTCGTTCACCGTTTAACTCCAGCTCATACAGGCCAAGGCTCGTCGCATAGATGACTGCCTTTTCCACTTTTCGCTCTACATCAAAGCGCTTGGAACAAGCGAAAGGTGCACGCGTCCCAGACTCCTCATTCTGCTTGCGCTCTTTTACCGTAATCCATTGCGCTGCCCAATCCTCTTCACTCAAAAGCCCCATTTCCCAGAATCCGGTTTCACTCCAACCAGATTCTTCGGATGACGTGTCTCCCGCTCCCCGGACCCATACCTTAACACGGTAATAATATCTTTGCCCTGACTGAAGCGGCGGCCCTTCATACGGAAAAAGAATTGATTGGTCCGAATAGGTGTAGTGGTTCCACAGCAATGTTGCAAATTCCGGATCAACAGCCACCTGCACTTGAAATCTCTCCTGTGTAATATATATTTCCCCGGAATCAATCTGCCAGCTGAAACGCGGGTGCCTACACCCCAGTCCAATCGGATTATTCAAATACTCGCATCGTAGCGCTTTCACTTCAAGCATCCCAATTTCCTCCTTCTGCTCACTCATTTCTCTCTATATATAGTAAAACGCTTTCTTGGGAGTCCTGACAATGTTATATCCATGCATGTTATATGCTCGATTTACAGGTGTCACAGCACTCCTTTCCGTTAACGGAAGGGAGTGTTGTGACCGGAGGAGGGACGTAGACAAGGGGAAGCAGACCTTGTCCGAATCATTTGGGAGGCAGAAACAAAAAGCAGCAACCGGAGAAACGGTTGCTGCGCGGACTGCGACAGGATGGATTCATATATAGCAAATGATATAAAGCAAAGGGCTACACTTAGGCATCGTTCTGAATCCATTCTCCATCCAGCGGAAGGGCAACACGGTCCAGCAGCCCCTCCTGCTGCAAGCGTGCTTTAAGCAAGTCACGTGTAACCAGACAATGATTAATGGCATCCATATGGACGGCGATGACGGATGTTTCAGGGGCATAATGGCATAAATCAACGACATCCTGATCATTCATTGTAATATGCCCTCCCGCTATGAACTGCGCGCCTCCGGCATTGACAATGACCGCTTCCGGACTATACTCGTCCAAGGCTTGTTTGACCTCCGCGCACCAGATGGTGTCTCCGGCCAAATACAGCACAGGCTCACCTTCAGCCTGAAAGATAAAACCGGATACCTTGCCCATCCGCTCTCCGATCTCTCCTGTTCCATGCCGGCCTGCGGTTCGTGTCAGGGTCACCCCCCGGAACGTTAATGCAGCGTTGTCTTGTACCACGGTGATATTGCCGAACCCTTGGGCAGCGATTGTCTCCTGATCCCCATCCTGGCATAACAGCGGGATCTCATGCGGCAAAAGTGACACCGCCGCCGCATCCCAGTGATCCTGATGCAGATGTGTAACCAGCACAGCATCCGGTGAAAGCCACTGCTGAACCGGCCCCGGCAAAGGAACGAGCGGATTTCTGCGGTCATTCTCCGTATTCACAATCGGCGGATTGGCTCCCTGTTCGCTGAGCATCGGGTCGATCAGGAAGGTAACACCGCCGTATTCCAGCCATAAGGCCGCATTGCGGATCAATTGAATTTTCATTCTAAACACCTCTTCTTTCCAGCTGTCTTCTGCTACAATTAATTATAAATGGACCTGCGTGCGGAATACATTGTGCCGTGAAAGAGATTGGCCTGTTCTATTTTCATCTGGAAAGGAATTTAACTTATGACCCCCTACCTCATCGACGATACGGATTACCGCATCCTTCAATATCTTATAGAAGACTCCACGCTCAGCCACAAGGACATCGGAGAATATGTTCATATGACGGGGCAGGCGGTAGGCGCACGAATCCGCAGAATGCGGGAATTGGAGATTATCGAAGGTTATACCGTCCGCTGGAACCCGCTCAAAATCGGACAGAGCATCCACGCCTTTATCACCGTGTTCTTAAGCTCCAACGCCGCCCATCCTCCCTTTCAAAAGTTTGCCCTAAACCACAGCAGCGTAGTGGAACTGCACCGGGTCAGCGGGGAAGGCTGCTACTGGATGCGCGTGCGTACCGGGGATCAGGCGGAGCTGAATGGTTTTCTCGACGAACTGCTGGAGTATGGCAATTATCGGATTAATCTGGGTATGAAACAGCTCAAATAACCTGTCGTCATCACCAGGTGGATAGCAGAATAGGTGAACAACAGAATAGGTGAATAGCAAAAACAGCTGATCGGCAATAACGCCAAACAGCTGTTTATTGCTGCATATTTTTCGCAAATACCAGCCGCCCTCCGCTGAACATTAATAGAGTGACTCTGTGAAAGGTCTCTACCTCTACCCCTACCTCTACCTGCTGCATTCTATACAATAGATTTGCCTCTCAGCCGTCTGAATCGGCGTTCTGCTGTATTCTGTGCAATAGAATTTGGCCAGTGCCCCTGATTTCCGGAGAAGTGACGGATTCTGCTGCACGAAATACAATAGATTGCTATTTGCAGGCCAAAAGTAAGAAATCTGCTGTATCTTTTGCAGTAGAAAGCCTTTAGGTTCCCGTTATGCTTGGGCTATTATCACTGTTCTAAGCTAGCCTCCAGCAGACTACCGGAGCATTGACAAAATACCTGCCGCGCAGGATAGTTAACTCATTCACCCGCTGCTTCGGCGACGGAACCACTCATTATCATTATTGGAGGCCAGCATGAATCATAAAATTGATCCGCCCAAAATCGCCGACCCGCTCTCTCTGCCAGTGCAGCAAGTGTTCTCCCTGGAGTCCAAAGAGGAGTTCAGCCTCTGCGCCATCAGCGATACCTTCATTGAATATCAGGAAGCGTCCAAGGTATCCTTCGATAAAGTACTGTTCAAAAATGTCACGATTACCGAGTCCACACTCCGTGCTGTCGAGCTAACGGATGTGATCTTTGAAAACTGCGATCTGTCCAACGTCGATTTCAGCGAAGCCTTCATTCACCGGACTGAGTTCAAGCTGTGTAAAATGATCGGAACCGACTTTACCAGAGCAAGATTCCAGAATGTCCGTGTGACGGACTGCATAGGGGACTTCGCCAGCTTCCGGTTCGGAAACTTCAAACAAACGGCCTTCGAGAACAGTTCATTGAACAGCGCCGACTTCTATCAATCCAGCTTCAATAAAATGTCGTTCTCAGTCTGCAAAATCGATCAGGCGGTAATGGCAGGCTCCAAATTAAGAGATATCGACTTAAGCGACTGCGAATTCAGCGGCCTGAATGTGGATATTGAAGATCTGCCGGGCTGTATTATTTCCGCAGATCAGGCGGCTTCTTTTGCCGGGCTGCTGGGCCTCGTCATTAAGTAGACTGCCCATTCCCTAGTTCAAGTGCTACCAGCTTCAGCTTGCCGGCACATTTGCCGCAGCGGTAGCGCTTCGGGTCAGCCTTGCGCTTGCGCGGATATTCCATGGCACAGTCGGTGCACACGAGCTTATACCGGTAAGGCTGCGGCTTGCGGGCCTTGGCTCCCGGCAGCGCTCCGCAGTAACGGCTTCCGCCGACCTGGGCCAGCAGGCTTTTGAAATCGGCATCCCGGTGCATATATCCCCGCTTCGCCAGATGCAGATGGTAGTGGCAGAGCTCATGCTTGATGATCTTCTCCGTCTCATCACGTCCATACATCGCCAGCTGCTGCGGGTTAATCTCTATATTATGGCTTTTGGTAAAATATCGTCCGCCTGTTGTCGTAAGTCTGTTGTTAAAGCTTGCTTTGTGCCGGAATGGCACGCCAAAGCTGCCCAGCGACACCTGCTCGATCCACAGCTGCAGCTCTTCGTTACTCATAGTCGTCATAGCGTTTCTCACAGGTCCTCTCCACAGGAAATAAGATCTCTACTTGAATTGTAACTTGCCCATAGGCTAAACTGTCAAGAAGGAAGACAAGTCCGGAGGGAGAATGACGTATGCCGAAAATGCGGTATGTAATTTTGCAGCAGAAACAGGAATTGCAGTTTGTGGAAATGCCGGAGGAATATGCGTACCAGTTGAGTGCGCTTAATCTCCGCCTCAATAAAGAGATCGACAAGCTGACGGCGGACAATGTGCCGAACCTGCCGCTGGCCATCGCGGAATGTGATTCGCTGGATCTGCTGCGCGAGGGGTATACGCTGGAGTCGGGGCTTGCGTACATCAACCGGCTGGAGAGCGCTTTTTCCTCTATTCAGGAGAATAATTATCCGCTGATCTCGCTGCTGACGGAAATCCGTGCGCTGCAGGCACAGCTGGAACAGTGGTACGAAGAGGAAGAAGAAGGTATTCATTAAATTGTAGCCTTCGCCGCACCTTTGGGCACTCCTTCCCATATGCTGTACATAGGAAGCATGCCAGAGGAGGGGTACACTTGCCACAGTGGCTCTGCCATCAGCTCATGAAGGCTTATTTCAAAAAGGACCGCCGTCAGATCAAGCTGCTGAACGAATGCTGGTTTTTTTACCGCAATTCCGCCGAATCCCGTGATTCTGTACCTAGAGAAGTATAGAGTTATATTGCAATTCAGGTGTGTGTGAAGATCAAAAGCCACGATTACCGTCAGGGTAGCCGTGGCTTTTGGTTTGTGAAAATCCTCAGGCGCTTACATTGCCGCAAGCACGCTGCTTCATCCGTCTATGATTTTAGAACATCGGGAAAACGTACCTCACCAGGAAGAACAGGATTCCGAATATGATAATAATATACGCCGCGTATTTAATAAAGGTGGATGCGACAACGCTGGAATCCGATTTCTTGTGTACCTCCGTGCGTTCTACTTCAACACTTCTGTCCTTATAGTTCGGTTCCATCATCAATCTCTCCTTTCGATTCTCAAGGCTGGTATAGCATCCATTAACCCCGCCTTTTCCTGCTTGAAACAAATAGCCGCATCCCCACAAAGCCAGGATATACCCGGTCAGCGGAGATGCGGCTTCATTATTGTATGTTAAAAAAATCAGTTAAAACTGCGGTGGGAAGGCCAGGAGCCTTGCAGCTTGCGGACCAGCACAATCTGTCCGGTGTGGTAGGAATCATGCAGAATCAGGCTCATCACTTCTTCACCCGGAGCATGGCCCGAGCCGCCCCAGTCGTAGATGCCTTCCTCCAGCGCCTCAATCACTTCCCGCAGTGAAGCATGGATGGACTTTAGCTTGGCAACCGCCTGTTCCCACGCTTCTTCCCCGCTTGCTGTTACGGTAAACGTGGCGTCGTTGCTCTCTGCATCCGGCAGCTGCGGCAGACCTTTGAGCTTATTCAGCAAACGTTCCTTGTAATAGGTCAGATGGTTGACCGTCTCCCAGATGGAGTTGCCCGCTTCCCCCGGCTTCCAGCTGGCCTGAATGCTATCCACACCCTGCAGCGCATCACTTAGCGGCGGCGCCCAATCCTCGACATCCATGGCATAATCCCAGTTTTGCAGCAAAACATCGCTAATCTTATTCTGCATGTTTTACCTCCTCAAAGTATTGTGAGCAATGTAACCACTCAAAGCTCCGATAACCGTTACACAAGAAATTTAGCATATTCAAGCGAAGGATTCAAGTAACTAGCAAAAATGATTTTTAACTGTTACAATCAAAGGAAAGAGAAGGCTGCGGAAGGATGGATGAACCGTGCTGTGGGAGGATTTCATTAACAGCTATTGGCGGGATTGGCGGACAGGCGACCGCAGCAAGGACCGGGACAGGCTGGAGGATCAGGAATGGCTGGAGAAGTGGCTGGAGAAGTGGCTGGAGCAGCAATCATTGCAGGTAACATCGCCGCCGGAGCCTGATGAACTGGAGCAATTGAAGCAGCTGCGCGGCCTGTTGTGGGGCGAAGTGCAGAAGCTCGTGCAAGGCAATAGCGCAGATGCCAAGCTGCTGGAGCAACTGAATATGTATATGGGCAAAGGGCCAGCGATTAGACAAGTAGTCTGGAAGCCGGACGGACGGGCCGAGCTCTCTCTTCTGCCGCAACGCAACGACTGGGAACAGGTTATGGCCGAGATTGCCACTTCTTTTGCTGCTGCCCTGCTGGAGAAGGAAACCTCCCGTTTCCGCATCTGCGACAATCCTGACTGCCTCTGGGTCTACTACGACGATACCCGCAACCGCTCCAAGCGCTACTGCGACGACAAGCTCTGCGGCAATCTGATGAAGGTGCGCCGCTTCCGGGCACGAAAAAAAGCAGAAGACGCCGGGGATGCCGGGGACCATGTTAAATGATAGGAGGATGGTCACCAGATCGAATCCACTCCAATCATACTTAAGCCAATAAGCCGCCTTATATGGCACACATAAACAAGGTTAAATCCAACCTAAAAAGTTTGCTGAAATGACCATGCGTATAGGGGGCTACGCGCTATTTGGGCAAACCGTGTTGGAGTATTTGGATTTCAATTTACGCTCTCCGTAGGGAGCGAATAATGCGCGCGTGGTTATCTTCCATCCAAACGTGTTTCAATCAACGTTCCCGCACGGGGAGCGACACTGCCAAATAATGTGAGACTGCCTGTCACGTCTATGTTTCAATCCACGCTCCCGCGTGGGGAGCGACTCACTTGGCAAACTTGGCAGTTCTGATCCTGCGGCGTTTCAATCCACGCTCCCGCGTGGGGAGCGACATGGCTTAACCGTGAGGATCGCCCGCTCATAAGGACTGGTTTCAATCCACGCTCCCGCGCAGGGAGCGACGTTAATTAAAGACCTTTATTACTGCGACAGGGTCGTTTCAATCCACGCTCCCGCACGGGGAGCGACTAGAGCTGTTCCATCAAGCTAAACAGGGCCGCATTGTTTCAATCCACGCTCCCGTACGGGGAGCGACAGTAGCAGAGTTATGAATAAACAACTGCCCAAGGGGAGTTTCAATCCACGCTCCCGTACGGGGAGCGACAGTTCACCCGAAAACCCTTACTACGTAAGGGTTCAAACAGCTAAAAGTGCGAACCACTCAAAATATAGATACTACATCACAAGTATATTCTGCAAAATTTACGAATTACCTTCTAACACCAAGGGTGCGAATCTCCCAGAGATTCCATGTGCGCTTCAGGTTCGCACTTTTCAGACTATCAGAGAAGAATTGATTTAAGAAGAGGACCATGCTAAGACAGGAAATGGATTGTACGAGGGTACAAAACGAAGACATACAAAAAAACTGACGCTTCATTCTTCAATTTCTATAATTCCTTTTTCTTTTTCGAACTGTTCTATTTGTTGTTCGATTAGATACTCTATCTGCATAGCAATGGACCGCTTGTTTCGGTCTGCGATATATTTGATTTTACTGAAATTTTCATCCTTTAACCGTAAAGTAAACACTCTTTTATCCGTAGCCATATATTTATTACTCCCTAAAAGTGATGTCATTATTGTATCATTGTGAAATTCGCACTCATACATTCACATTGACACCTAAGTGATGTCACTATATAATTAAATATATACATTCCATTTCATTTTTTTGTCGGAGGAACAATCATGGCTGATATAGAGCACGCTTTTAATCAATTTCTATCCATACGTATGGACTACATCGATAAGTCAATTTTGTCTCAGTCCGATGAATATAAGCACCTAATTGGTGATTGCAACCGGATTTTTTTAGATTTACTAACCAAGTTGCCTGAAGATTGTAAAGATACTCTTCAAAATTATGATACAGCCACCACCCTCCTTCAAGGGATTGCAGAAGTATTAATGTACAAACAAGGATTACATGATGGCATTAGTCTTAATCGACTTTCAGCCGATACCTAGTTTTATAGAGTGTTATTTTCTTTTTCAAGATACCACAGTACATAATATCAATCCTGCATGGGGAGATACACTCCTCCTAATAATTCATATAAAAGCACTTAGTTTTCATCAGTTTTTTTGTCTAACCCTTATCTTTATCCTTACCTTATCCTTACCATTCCCTCGTCCTAATGCTCTTCCTTCACTCTGTCCTGCTCCAGCTCCGCCTCAATTTCCTGATCGCTGACATACTCATCGCCGGCTGTAAGGCCAAGCTTCTCCTTGATTTTCTGCATGTCGTCATGAATTTCTTTCGTTCTGACGTGTATGCTGAGCAATAAACCAAACCCTACTGCAAACAATACCAGTATCCCGTATGGACCCAAAAAAATGGTTAATACCACAGCAGCCAAAATCGCGAGTATCGTTCCAACTATCATCATGTTCAGCTATCCCCTTCAGGTTCATTTCGGCTCTGCCTGTTTTCCGCTTCAACCTCCCGTTCAATCATATTTATTCATCCTGAACTTTGTTTATTTATGGGAATTTTAACATTGGTTTCTCAACCTCAGCAACGCAGATTTTCCTATACTCAAAAAACATCAGCTATTGCGTCAATAATCAAAACAGCCGCCCTTCACTTGCAAGGGCGGCTCATTTATTTGCAATATTACGACTCTTGAACCACTGTCTCCGGTTGCTCCTCTAGCTTCAGCTTCTCCACCTGAATCGTGGTCGAGAAGAAGGTGGCGCCGCGGCCCATGTCGCTGAGCCGGTCCGGTGTCAGAACATTGACCCGCTGCGGGCCGTCTTCCCCTTCCCACCAGAGGCCTTGGCTGATCGCGGTGCCGGGCAGCATTTTGTCGGTCACAACGGCCTTCAGCACGATTTCGCCCCGGCCATTATAGACCTTCACTCTGTCACCGTCACGGATGGAGCGGGCTTCGGCATCCAGCGGGTGGATCTGCAGCATCGGCCCTTTCTCCATCCGCTGATGTTTCTCCACATTGGCAAAGGTGCCGTTCAGGAAATTATGGTTCGGCGGCGAGATGAAGTTCAGCGGGTACGGATCGTCTGCACGGGGACGACGTACACCGTCATATCCTTCCTTCAGCGGTTCGTAAACAGGCAGGGGCGAGAGGCCCTCCGCCTTAAGTGTTGAAGAATACAGCTCGATTTTGCCTGATGGCGTGGGCAGCTTATCCAGAAAGTTCTCCCGCGCCGTCAGATCCAGCTTCACATGGCGCTCGGCCTGCAGCCGCTCCAGCGTGATACCGTTCAGGTACGGGTTGGCCGGATTGTCCAGCGCTTCGCGGATCATTTCGTCCTCGCTTTGACTGAAGGCCTCCTCGTCAAACCCCATCGCCCGGCCCAGCAGCGAAAACAGCTCAAAGTTGCTTTTGCACTCTCCCGGTGCCGCTAGAACCGGCTCCTGGAGCTGCATATAGTGATGCCAGTAGGAGGCATACAGATCGGTATTCTCGAACGAAGCTGTTGACGGCAGCACGATATCGGCATACTTCGCGGTGTCGGTCATGAACAGCTCATGCACCACGGTGAACAGATCCTCCCGCTGCATGCCGGCGCGCACCCGGTCCGCTTCCGGAGCCACTACCACAGGATTGCTGCAGAATACAAACAACGCCTTCACCGGCTGCTCGGTCATCTCCAGCGCCTGGGCCAGCCGGTTCATGTTGATGCTCCGCGCCCGCGGATTAGGGCGCAGCTTCGGCCGTTCCAGCGCCCGGGCATTAAGTGCATTATAGGCGCCGTTGTACTTCAGCGCACCGCCGCCTTTTTTCAGCCATTGGCCGGTCAGGGCGGGCAGGCAGCTGATGCTGCGCACGTTCATCCCGCCGTTGTCATGATGCTGCAGGCCGTTGCCGATCCGGATGTAAGACACATTGGCTTCGCCGTACATCCGTGCAAGCTGCTCCAGGTCATCCACAGGGACGCCGGTAATATCCGAGACAGTCTGCGGAGGATACAGCTGCGCCTGCTGGCGCAGCTCCTCATGCCCCAACGTATAACGGGCCAGAAAATCTTCATCCACCAGCTTGTCGCGGAACAGGATGTGCATAATCCCCAGCGCCAGCGCACTGTCCGTTCCCGGATGGAGCTGGATAAACCAGTCGCCCCACTGGGCCGTGCGATTGTGGTGAACATCAATAACAATAACCCTCGCCCCGCGCTTGCGCGCTTGTTCTGCCAGCACCACCTGGTGCATATTCGTACTGACGATGTTAGCCCCCCAGATAATAATCAGGTCGGCGTTCACCGTATCCTCCGGATTTAATCCGCCCTTGAAGCCCATCGTATGTTTCCAGCCTTCATTTCCGGCGGATGCACATATGGTCAGCTCCAACCGGCTCGCGCCAAGCGCATTAAAGAAACGGCGGTTCATCCCCTCCACACTGAGGAAGCCCATATTGCCGTAAAAGTTATAAGGGAGGATGCTCTCGGAGCCGAACTCTTCGCTCACCGAGCGAAGCTTCCGGGCAATTTCGGCAATGGCCTCATCCCAGCTGATCGGCACAAAAGCTCCCTCCCCTTTAGGGCCAACCCGCTTCAGCGGCTGTGTCAGCCGGTCCGGATGCTGCGTCCATTCTCCTGCATGCCGCACCTTGTTGCAAATCGCTCCTTTGGTCACCGGATGCTCCGGGTTGCCCTCTATCTTGACGAGCTTTCCGTCCTTTTTGTGCAGCAGCAGCCCGCAGGTATCCGGACAATCGAGCGGGCATACCGCGGGAAAGACTCCGTCCTGTATGTTCTTCATGTCAGCTCTCTCCCATCGCTTATAGCAAACGTTAAGATCATAGCTTAATCATACACTAGGGCTACGGGCATGAACAGAGTGCCTAAATAAATCCCCATTGGAAAAGTGAGCTTTCCCGGACTACGAGAAATGGATCGATAACATATTCCAATAGTACATAAATCCTGTATAGCCGATGCAGGCAATCGCAACGAAGCAGCGCGTCAGGGCAACGACTTTTCCTTTAACAGCCTGACCGGCATTCCGCCAGAGCAAATGAAGGGCAAACAGGACAGCCACCAGAGGTAGTGAAGAGACACCCCACGCATACCACGCCGGGTAGCCGAAGGTAATGGCCCCATTGCTGTAAGTCAGCTGAAGCAGCAGAAAGACGGACATGAGCAGCGAGATTGCAGTAATATGCAGCGATACAGTTCTGCGCGGCTTACGAAATAATCGCACGACATAACGGATCAGCGTGACTGCCAGCAGCGCAAGGAACAGTAATCCAGGGACAATGTACACGATGAGCAAGGTGGAAGGACGCTTCCAGAAGCCCGGCTCCGGTGAGAAGGTCGTCTCCTGGATGATGGTCATTTTCCAATTGTGCTGCTTGTCGATCAACAGCTGCATCCCACCCCCCTGTTCCTGAAACAATCCATCGGCAATCGGCACGAAGCTCTTCTCCGCCGTTTCTCCGCTCCCATCCGGGAATACTCCGCTCACAACCAGTTCTCCTTCGGCTGCTGTAACCTTGTAATTTCTGCCGCCCAGGAAATACAGCCATTTGCCCCAGCCATGCTGCGGAACCTTAGCAAAGGTATAGGTCCGCTCGTATTGCTGCAAATCCTCCAAGGAAATCGGCAATGGCGTCACAGCTTCCGGCTTTTTGGTTAAGAGCCCGGCAACCGCATCCGTAACCTTGTCGTAAGTTATCGCACCCTCTTCCCCATTGCTGACGATTAGAATGCCAAGCTTCTGCGAAGGGATAAGCTCCATTTTGGCGGCGAATCCTTCGATCTCTCCGGTATGCGTCAGCACAGTGCTACCATCTGCAAGATGTCCCCGATACAAGCCATATCCTACACCATCAACCTTCGGGTGCTCAGCAAATTGAGACTGCTGCATCATTTCAACGCTGTCAGGCTTCAACAATGCCGTCCCTTGATAAACCCCTTGGTTAAGTAAAGCGATCATAAAATGGGCGAATTCATCGGGAATCACACTCAGCGCTCCGGCCCCGAGGATGTGGGGGTAAGTCGAAGACACAGCATTGTACTTTTTATTGGAATACACATAGGATTTTGCCATATCCGGGCTGCTCTCGGGAACCGTCAGGCTTGCGCTGGGCATCTTCAGGGGACCAAACACATTCTGGAACATATAGGACTCTAGATCAGTACCAGCAGTCTGCTCTATTAAGTTGCCAACCAATCCCAGTCCCGCGTTACTGTATTCGTATTCCTGTCCCGGCTCCCGCACGGGAGGCTGCTGGCGGAAATATTGCCGCAGATATTGCTCTGCTGAAAGAGAGTCCTCCCGGGAGTGCCCCTGGATATTGTAGATGGACTCGTCGAGCCCGGCAGTATGGGTCAGCAGGTGATGCAGCGTAATGGGCTGCTTTCCGAAGGAAGGCAATTGATACGCGTGCAAAAAAGAATTAAGATCCTCATGCAGCGTCAGTTTCCCTTGCTCTACCAATTGCATAGCTGAGACGGCTGTTACCGTTTTGGTAATCGAACCTAATCGCATGATCGTTTTCGCAGGATCTACAGGAATGCTCTGTTCAACATCAGCATAACCATAACCTTTGCTGAAAATAATCCGGTCTCCCTGAGTCACGACTACGGCCGATCCGGGAACATGCCGCTTCTCAAGCTCCTCTTGCATAATAGGGTCTATACTCTGTTCAAGCTGGCTCGCCGATAAAGCGGCAGGCACGGCAGGTGTGGCAGCCGCTTCTGCTTCATGGCCCATGAAGACGTTCATCCCCAAGAAGACAAGCGGCACTGCGAGCAATCGCTGTAATCTGTTTTTCATTCTTGCAACCTCCAGCACTATAATGGTTCGTTCTGCTTTCAGCATACCGTCCGTTTCTGTCCTGAATCTTCCCTCAATCTTAAATTCATCTTAAGATCATAAAATACGGATCAAAAAATGATAGACTGATGAAATAGGACAACTTGAGAGGAGCGGAGCAGCAGATGAGCAGAACTGTTTTGCTGGCGGATGATGACCCGGATATTCTGGAATTGCTGAGGCTGTTTCTGGAGCGGGAGAATCTGAAGGTGCTGGAGGCACTGAATGGCATCGAGGCATGGAGTTTTATACGGGAGCAACGGGTTGATCTGGCAGTAATTGATATTATGATGCCTGAACTTGACGGTATTCAGCTGCTGAAGCTGCTCCGGACGGATTACAAAATTCCCGTTATTATTATTTCCGCCAAAAATGAGGACAGTGATAAAATTCTGGGACTGCAGCTGGGTGCGGATGATTTCATTGCGAAGCCCTTCAATCCGCTGGAGGTTATGGCCCGCATTCAGGCGATGCTGAGACGGACCTATGAATTTAACGAACCTACCGGCCAGGAGGACCCTGAGCCACCGGCTCCGCAGGAACGCACAGTCATCGGGCAGCTCGAACTGGATCACCTGGATTGTGTCCTGTACAAAGAGGGCCAAGACATACCGCTGACGGCGATCGAATACAAGCTGCTCACCACCTTCATGGATTCCCCGGGCCGGGTTTGGACCAAAAAACAGCTGTTCGAACAGGCCTGGTCTGATCCTTATTATGAAGATGCCAATACCATTATGGTACATATCTCCCGGCTGAGAGAGAAGATCGAGGACAACGCCAGACAGCCGGTGTATATCCGGACCATCCGCGGACTGGGCTACAAATTCGCCAGGAAGGATGAATTCCGGTGAAGAAAAACACGCTTTTGTCCAGGCTGGTCAAATCCTATATCTTGTTCGCATGTACACTGGCTGTAGTCGGCATAGCCTTTCTGATTATGGCTATTGATGTCGAGCAGGAAACCATTACGGTCTCCGTGCAGTGGCTGCTGCTCCTGCTTGTATTATTTGGCCTAAACGTCTTAATCTACAGTGTTTGGACAGCCCGGCGGATCACCAGACCCCTGGAGCAGATTGCCGGAGCCATCCGGGAGATGCGGCTGCGTAAATTTCATAAGCGGCTGGATATTCAAACTGGCGATAGCGATGAATTCGCCCAGGTGCAGATGTACTTCAATGACCTGGCCGAGTCGCTGCAGCGGACAGAAGCCGAAAACCGCAGGCTGCAGCTGAGCAAGCAGCGGATGCTTGTCGATCTGTCGCATGACCTCAAGACCCCGATTACTACTATTCAGGGCTACGCCAAAGCACTGCAGCTCGGAATGGCGGACAATGAGGAGAAAAGAGAGCAGTATTTGCAGCTTATCTATAACAAATCCCAGCTTGTCACCTCGCTCATCGACGATATTTTCCATTTGTCGAAGCTGGACAGTCCCGACTTTCCTGTATCCGTCAAGCCCGGCGATATCGCCGAGCTGCTGAGGGAAGCCGCGGCGGATTATTATCAGCAGTTCGAGGACAAGCAGTTTATGCTGCATGTTGAAATCCCGTCCCGTGAAGTGCTGGTATCTTACGACACCAATCTGATGCGGCGGGCCATCGCCAATCTTTTATCGAATGCGCTGCGCTACAATCCCCCCGGCACAGAGGTTACGCTCCGGCTTGAGCAGTCGGAGGATGTCGTGCGGCTAGCTGTAATAGACAATGGCGTAGGCATTTCCGGTGAACTGAAGGCTGTGATTTTCGACCCTTTTGTACGGGGCGACGCTTCCAGAAAACGGGACGGGGGCAGCGGACTGGGTCTGTCGATTGCCAAGCAGATGATGGTGCGGCAGGGCGGTGAGTTGAACCTGGACAACCGCCCAGGCCGGACTTCGTTTGAGCTGGTGCTGTACCGGTAAACAAGGTCCCGGATCAAGGACAGGGGATCGGTGAAAAACCCACGGCTTCATCTTCCTGCCAGCCTGCGGATAAGATTATCCTTGCGGCCTACGCCGGTGTTCACTCTTTTGGAGGCTCCCCAGGCGCTGATAACAACTCTGATGCAGTTGCTGATGCCGACTCTGGTAGTGTTGCCGACTTTGGAGCTGTTGCTGGCTCTGGTAGTGCTGATGACTCTGGTGCTTTTGCTGGCTCTGGTAGTGTTGCCGACTCTGGAACTGTCGCTGGCTCTGATAGTGTTGCCGACTCTGGAGCTGTTGCTGCCTCTGGTAGTGCTGCTGACTCTGGTGCTTTTGCTGACTCTGGTAGTGCTGCTGACTCTGGTGCTTTTGCTAGCTCTGGTAGTGCTGCTGACTCTGGTGCTTTTACCGACTCTGGTGCTTCCAATGCTCTAACCAGCTTTTCCTTGACCTCACTTAAGGGTCTTCCGCTCAGAAAGCCCTCCTTCGGTTCGGACCAGGCAAATCCGTCTCCCTCATACCGGGGGATCACATGCATGTGATAATGTCCCAGGTCATTAAACACTCCGCCGTTCTGGCAGATTGTAATTCCATCCGGCCGGAAGGCGCGCTTAAGCAGCTGTGACATGGTGACAGAGACACGCATAATGTGCGTTGAGGTAGCTTCATCCATCTCTTCAACATCCAGATAATGCTTCTTAGGCATAATCAGCAAATGTCCGTCATTAAACGGAGCGATGTCCAGCACACAGGCCACATACTGATCTTCATAAACAATTTGCACCTCCGGCTCCAGCCGGTTAACGATCCTGCATCCCAGGCATTCCATACCGATTCTCCATTCTACTAGGTTACTGCATCCCCCATGTGACATCCCTGCGCACCACCATGCATCATGCAATCATCTACTGCATTCTCTACAATAGAAATGCCTGCCATTACCTGAGATTCGCGTTCTGCTGCAGTTTGTGCAGTAGAAATCAGCGAAACCCCCTTATTATTGGCAAATTGAGAAATTCAACTGCAGGAAGTGCAGCAGATTGCCATTTCCAGCTCAAAAATCAGCCATCTGCTGTACTTTTTACAATAGAATGCTTTCAACCCCAGCCTTTCAAACTTCTAGCTTTAGCCCATCCAGCACTTTGCCCGCTGGGAGACGTACTCACTCGCATACGGCCGGCATAATCCTCCGCCCCCCGTTCTCCTTCATCCAGCCTCACTCCACCTAGCCTCACTCCACTAGCCTCTTCCCGCTTCATCCTTGCAGCGCCTTGCGCACGCTGAGGATATATTTGGCTTGGTCGAGCGGGTTCACACCCCGGCGGGTACGCTCGGCGGTGACGTCAGGCGGGCATTCCTCGTAGCCGGCAAAAAAAGACGTGAATGTGCTGCGCCCCTTCGTGTAAGAGCTCAGGGTCACCGGGTAATCAAGCGATGTCGCCAGCGGCAGCCGGCCCTCGATGATCATCCGCTCGCCCTGCAGCAGCGGCGGCTCGAAGGTGCCGCGCATCTGCACGAGGTCGTTCATTACACGGCCGCCGTTCTCCTCCGGCACGACAATGCGCACCTGGAGAATCGGCTCCAGCAGCTTGGTGCCGATTCGGTTCAGCCCGTCCATAATGCCCATCGGCGTAGCCACGGCAAAATCCAGAGGATGGGTATGCCACACATGATGGTTCCCCTCCACCAGCGTCACCTTCAGGTCGGTCACCTCCCAGCCGTAGAGGCCTTGCTGCAGCGCCTCCGGCACCCGGCGGGCCGTCTCGTTCTGGTACTGCGGCAGCAGATCCGAGCTGCGCACCAGCGATTCATACACCAGACCGCTGCCCGGTGGCCCCGGCTCAATGAGGAAGCGCAGAATCGCCCAGCACGGCTTCGGCATCGTATAGGCGATGAAGCCTTCACCCGCGCGGCTTGGCGTCTCTTTGTAAATCACTGACGGCTGCCCGAAGGTAACCTTCAGGTCGTAACGGCTCTCCATTACGCTGTCCAGCACCTCCAGCTGGATCGGGCCCATGACCTTGATATGCAGCTCCCGCTCCTCCTGCAGCCACTGGGCATCCAGCAGCGGATCTTCGTCCGCCAGCTCCTGAAGCGCGCCGATCACCTTGCGGTCATCGAATTCCGCTCCCCAGAAGACACGAACAGTCAGCAGCGGCACAGCCAGCTTCGCTTCCTGCGGAATGGCATCCGGCCGGCCCAGCACATCACCGATCCGCACGCCGGAGAGCCCGTATACTACGGCGATATCTCCGGCCTCGAGCGCCCCGACATCCTCCGTCCGTCCACCCTCCACCTTGCGGATCTGCGTCACTTTAGCCTCTACATTCTGTGAGTAGTTCTTTACCGTATCACGGTTGCGTATCGTTCCATCATAAAGACGGACAAAAGCCATGCGGCCCATGCTTTTATCGCGCTGAATGTTGTACACGATGCCGGACACCGGCTGCTCCGCATCCCCTCCAGCCCGGGGAAAATAATCGATCATCGCGTCCAGCAGCTCCGTAATGCCGAAGCCTTTAGCCGCGACGCCGTAGACAAGCGGGAACATCCGCCCCGAAGCCGCTTCCGCCTGCAGATGTTTTTTCCATACCCCAAGATCGGGGGAACCACCTGACATGTAGAGCTCCAGCAGCCGCTCATCTCTTTCGGCTAGCTCCTCAAGCAGCTCCGTCCGTGCCGCCGCATCTGCACCTGCCTGCCATAAATCTGAGGCACCCGTGTATTCCTGCTCTTTGCCGACTGGCTCCTGGACCGGAATAATATCGCCGGACAGGTAGGTACGCGCCTGGGCCAGTACAGCCCCCGGCTCAGCGCCGACGCGGTCCATTTTGTTCACAAAAATCAAGGTCGGAATCCCCAGCTTGCGCAGCGCATTCCAGATCATCTCGCTCTGAGCCTGCACACCTTCCACCGCCGAGAGGATCAGCACCGCGCAGTCCATCACGCGCAGACTCCGCTCCACCTCGGACAGAAAATCGACGTGGCCCGGAGTATCCACCAGATTAACCTGCACCCCTTTCCAGGCAAATGAAGCCAGCGCCGCCCGCACCGATATTCCCCGTTGCCGCTCGACCTCCATCGAATCTGTCATAGCCGTCCCGCTATCCACACTGCCCAGCGCGCGAATCCGCCCGCTTTCATATAAAATATGCTCCGTCGTGGTCGTCTTTCCCGCATCGACATGGGCAAAGATCCCGACGTTAATCCGCTCCATTCCCTGCTGCTGAATCATCTATGTTCTCCTGTCATGATCTGAAAGTAGTAAATATAGCGCTATCATCCTTAAGTGTACTGCGAAATGGCTCTTTTGTTCAATTGCAAGAGACATAGCGGTATGAGTTGCTAACAGCGCTGGTGAAGGGACCAGAAGCATCCCTGCACCTTCCGGCATCCCCGCTTCCAGACTGGTTCATCCCCAATGAGAGGGGTATGTAGTTACTGACAGAGCAACTTTTAGGAGGAATTTATTAAGGCAGGCCAGGTCGCTTTTATGAAAATGACTGCACTGGAGCTGGCGCAATACGCCATCCGCGTAAATGCCGTCTGCCCCGGATCAATTGATACCAATATTGGGGATAATACGTACAAAAGCGATGCAATAGAGGAAGTAAAAATCCCCGTTGAGTTTCCGGACGGCAGTCATCCGCTGGAGCAAGCTCCCGGCAAGCCGGAGCAGGTAGCCAATCTGGTGCTGTTTCTTGCCTCGGACGAGTCCTTTCATGTCACGGGGACGGAAATATTTGTGGATGGTGCCGAGTCGCTGCTCCGCGGATAAATGCTTAAATTACATTTAATTTGAGCTACCCTGCAACATTTTGCGGCATTCTGCCATCTAAGAGAATAAGAGGTGAGGCACAATGAAGAAGAATCAATCATTCCAGATGAACGCTAAAAAACTAACCATAGCGTGCAGCATTCTGGCAGCAAGCTTGTCTTTGGGAACATCGGCATTTGCATTTTCCGATTTGAACGGCCATTCCGCCGAAGCCAAAATCAATACTTTGCATAAGGACGGGATTATCAACGGAGTAACCAGCGACAAGTTCGCACCGAAATCAAAAGTAACCTTCGCCCAGGGCATTCAGTTTATCGTAAGCGGACTGCAGCTGTCCCCGCAAACCACTGGTAAAGCTAGTGATTACTTTGACAAAGTAAAGGACAAAGCCTGGTATGCTTCCGCATTCGTAGCCGCCAAGCAGAACGGCCTGTCTTTGGACAAAACCGTTGATCCGAACAGCACGATGACACGCGCCCAGTTCGCTCATTTGCTGACCCAGGCTTTGCAGAGCAAGGGCAACTTCCCGGTAACGATGATGTTTGCCAATATTTCCGATGGCAGCAAGCTATCCACGGCGGAAATGAACAGCCTGCAGATTCTGGTTAACACACATATCGTTACCCTGGAGAAGAACAACACGTTCCGCCCATCAGAAGCCGTTACCCGCGGGGAAGCAGCGGAATGGCTCTTCGAAGCAGCTAAATTCGCCAAGGAAGTCATTGAGCCGGATGGCGGAACAACAGCTCCTTCTTATAATTATGAAACGGCAGTGAAGCTGGAAAAAGCCGCTGACGGAGTAAACAAAGTTACAGTGACCGTCAGCAACCTGCCGCATCCGGGCTATGGCCTAAGCATCGACCGGATCGAATTTGGCAAGAACAAGACAGCCGTCATCTATTACAGCGTAACCCAGCCGGATCCCGGCAAAAGTTACGCACAGGTGATCTCGGCAGCTTCCGTAGTCACCTACTTGCCGGAAGGCTATACGGCGACAGCCCAGCCTGTAACCGGCACTGCCGGTTCCTCAGTATCCTCCAGCAGCGTTCAATAATTTGCCGCTGCTGAACAAGTGGAAACGGCTTCGCTGTCCTCAACAGGACGGTATCCGTTTCAGCGAGAAATAGAAGGATAATTTATAGCGTGAAGCATATAAATTCTTATATTTGAACAAAATCACCCCAACGGGTGAATAGCTTTCTAGCCAGCGGTTATTTATCCGCTGGCTTTTCTTTTCTCACCTACAGAATCTACCATCCCACATCATACGCAGTCATCGTCAATCCATATCTCAGGCTCTTCCTCCCATGGCTCCCGCAGATCCCTTTCATTAAGCTTATCCTGTTCGTTCTCTTTCCCTGTCAGACTCATTGATAAACTCCCCTTGAGCGATCCCCGGCAACTAATCTATGAAAAAGCTTCCGCTTTTGAATAAAATACTATATTATATAAAATTAAATGTATATTAAAAATATATTATGTATATTAATTCATCACACGCGATGTGATTATGACATAATCATGGTAGCATTGCCGTGCGAATCTATTGGAGGGATGCATAAACCTGCAGACGCTGGAGTAGTCCGTTTTACTAGAAAGCCTACAAATAGAGAGAACTACTGGGAGGTAAATGATGTCTAAGAAATTATTATCCTTATTAATCGCGTTAACCCTGACGTTGTCCGGAATCCTTCCGGCAGCCTATGCCGGTGAAGTTGCCGCTGAGGTACAGCCTCAGGTTTTAACTGCACCGGCATCCACGGATTCCGGCTTATCATCTACGGTTTCCTCGGAAGTCTATCAAACTTCTGTTCCTTCAGTATCGACAGCAGTCTACCAAGCCTCAATGACCGAGGCCAGAACACTGCCGATAACATTGACCCTTCCCGATGGTCTGACAGCAGACCAAATCACCTGGAATTTTGGCAGAACGGCGGAAGAGATGAAGCCGCTAACACAGTGGAAAAAATGGAACAACGCTTCTAACGTTAGAGCATATACGGGTGACCCGTTCGTAAAAGTAAGCTATGAGACTGTCTCACCTTCTACGGTAACCGCTCTGGTATACTTCGATATGCCATTCGGCTCCAACCTGTCACTTAGCGGCATCCGGGCCGAGTATGTGAAGCTTGCGGGTGTATACAACCTGACGGCGGCCGCACCTGATGATGATGTGCTGGTGCAGCAACAAGTGAAGCTGAACCCGTATGATACCTATCATACATATGATGAGATCAAACCGGCGATTGATACCATTACTGCCGACAGCAACAATAAATATGGCCGTTATGTGGAGTATCAGCAGATCGGAACGTCCACACAAGGACGGGCGATCCACTTCTCCATCATAGCCAAGGACAAAGCGTCCGTAGACCAATATTTGAATGAAACACTGCCGCTGATGAACAATGATCCTGCTGCATTGCAGGAGATGATCAAAAACGGCCAGTTGCAGGACTATAAAGTGCCCATCTGGCTGAACAACATCCATGCGGATGAAGCCAATGGCGTAGACGTTATTATTAAGTTTTTGGATACGCTGATGACCGAGAAAATCGTAAACTATGATACGACCAATGCTGACGGCAATATCGTTCCCGTTACACTGGACATTGACAAGGCGCTGGACAATGTAATATTCCTGCTCGACTATGTGGAGAATCCGGATGGCCGTGTTTTGAACACACGTGCGACTTCAACGCTGCTTGACCCGAACCGCGACAACTCCTACCAGACCCAACCGGAGACTCAGGCTGTTACAGCACAAATCGCCAAGTGGACCCCGCTGAGCTTCCTGGATATGCACGGGTTCGTGAGCGGCTTCCTGATCGAGCCATGCACACCACCGCATGATCCGAACGTCGAATACGATCTGGTCATGGACAATTTGATTGAACAGGCCACAGCAATGGGGAATGCCGGGATCGCCAACACCAAATATGAGGAGTACCACATTCCTTATCTGGAAGCTGAGAAATTAAAGAATGACCCGGATTATGCCGATCCTTATGGCAATGCTACCGGATGGGATGATGCTTCACCGGCTTACACTGCTGTCTATGCGATGCACCAAGGTGCCCTTGGACATACCATTGAAGTGCCGGAGCTGAACGAGGATTCCCTGAACGCCTTCTATTATGCAACTCTGGCTGCCACTAACTATGTGCAGGACAACAAAGAGAAGCTGTTCCTGAACCAACTCGAAATCTTCAAACGCGGCTTGAACAATGAAGACAACAAAGCAGTTGACCCGTATTTGGTAAACGCTAAATATGAATCGGTCGGCCGTGAGCGTGAAACGGAAGAAAGTAACTTTTTCCCTGAATATTACGTGCTTCCAGTAGCCAAAGATCTGCAAAAGAACGTGCTGGAAACATACAAAATGGTGCAATACCTGCTTCGTAATGGAGTGAAGGTAGAGCAGACAATTACTCCGGTAAACGTGGATGGCGTCACTTATCCGGCAGGAACCTATGTGGTGAACATGCATCAGGCCAAACGAGGCTATGCCAACCTGGTTCTGTATGACGGACTGGATGTATCCGACTTCGATGCGATGTATTCCGACACCGTACAGAATTTTGCGGACATGCGGGGATTCGACCGGTACATCAGCCGCAGCGCTGGTGCATTCTCCGGCAAGACACAGCAAGTTAGCAGCATCGTCATTCCAACGACAGATCTGAATCAATACCGTTTTGAGCAAAATTACGTCATCCGCAACAGCAACAATGATGCGATCAAAGCGGTTAACGATTTGCTTGCGAACCAAAAAGCAGTAACCCTGCTCTCGAACGATGGACCCGGCTATGAAAAAGGCAGCTTCCTGGTCTCCAGATCAAACCTGAGAACAGTAGCATCCAAATACTTGCTCGACCTAGTGCCATTCAGCGCATCAGGTGACAAGACAGGCAAACTGCTCAAGCCAGTGAATGTTGGCATTGCCGCAGCACCTTCCTTTATCGTGGCCGATCTTGGATTTAAGGTAACTTCCGATGCTGCTGCGGCAGACGTCCTCGTCAATACAGGTACAAACCTGATTGCCAGCGGCAAGCCGTTCATCGGATATGGACGTACAATGCTCAACAGCCTTAAATCTCTGAATATCTTACCGGGCCTGGATTACTCCAATCCGGTGAACCAATCGGACAGATCCGCAGCACATGAAGGATTGTTCAAAGCAACCGTCTCGCAAGACAGCGTAATTACTGCTCCTTATGCAGACAATGAATACCTGTATACCGTATCTGCCGCTTATATCACGGCTGTTCCGGAAGGCGCTGAAGTGCTGGCGGAATACGGAACGGGCGACGATTTCTTCAAAGCCGGCTGGTGGCCGAACAGCGATGCTGCCAAGGGTCAGGTGCTGGCATTGGATTATCAAACGGACAGCATTCATGTGACCTTGTTCGCGAACGATCTGCTGAACAAATATCATCCGCAGAACCAGTTCAGATTACTGGCGAACGCGATCTATGCCTCCGCTCCGGCAGCTACTGAAGCAGACGGTATGGATAATGGTGCGCTTGAGCCGGTTCCGGCTACACCGACTTACCCGGATACTAGTGTGCCAGCTCCAACCGCAACGCCAACCGCAACACCGGCTCCAACTGTAGTTCCGGCTACACCACAGCCGACAGCTGCACCAGCTCCGGCGGTCAATTTCACGGATCTTGGCACAGTAGCCTGGGCAGAAGCTGCTATCAAAGAATTGACGGCTAAAGGCATCATTAGCGGTGTAGGCAGCAACTCATTCGCACCGCTCAAAGAAGTGACCCGTGCTGAATTCATCACCATGATCGTCCGCGCCTTTAACCTGCCGCTGGAGAACGTTTCGGCTGACTTCAGTGATGTAGCAACTTCGAATTGGTCTTACAGCTATGTTGCTGCCGGTGTCAACAGTGGTCTGATCAACGGTGTTGGCGGAGGCAAGTTCGAGCCTAACCGCTCCATCACGCGTGAAGAGATGGCGATCATCGCCGCGAACGCACTGACGAAGTTCAAAGGCAAATCGGTTACCGATGCTGATGCGCTGCTTGCGAACTTCAAAGACAAATCGAGCATTGCTTCCTATGGTAAAGACGCAGTTGCTCTGCTTACCCAGGAAGGCATTGTGAAAGGCATGACAGCCGACACATTTGCGCCAAAAGGTATTGCCAACCGTGCGCAAGCCGCTGTCATTATCAGCAACATCATCAACCTGCAATAGTCCGAAGGGATGATTGCCGTGAATGTGAACAGGGATGCCCCCGGCCGCAATGGCTGAGGGCATCCCTGTTTGTCGTAGAGTAGTTACGTATCACCCGGGTAAATGAGATTACTGTAAGCGAAAGTTCCGCGTTCTCCATTTGACTGCCTTTATCCATCTCCCAAAATCCACATTGCAATAAGATTGCATCTGGAAGTAATTGAAACTTGCTCCGGGTTGATTCGTAAGTTTTAAGATAGGTCTTGAAGTCTACTGATTAGATGAACTAATAAATCATACTTGCGTAAACACGTAGTTATGTGCACTAGTGCAGTAAATCGAAACTGATGAGACCTGAAACGAAGACACCCCACAGCAGAGAGGAGCTATCATTAGTGGAGTATTACCGCAAAAGTGTAGCAGACAGTTTACAGGATGTGCAGAGTTCAGCTAACGGGCTTACGTCGGCAGAAGTCGACAAACGCCTGCAAAATGATGGTTACAATGAATTAAAAGGAAAGAAAAAAGATCCCATCTGGAAGCTTTTTCTTGAAAACTTCAAGGACCCTATGGTGGTCGTACTGCTTATAGCGGCCATCGTCCAGATTGTTATGGGACAAGTTATGGAGTCGCTTATCATTTTTCTCGTGTTGATTCTCAATGCAGTTATAAGTGTTATCCAAACCCGTAAAGCGGAGAGTTCACTCGACGCCCTGCAGCAGATGTCAGCACCCGAGGCCAAAGTGCTGCGGGATGGAGCTTTACAAACCGTCCCTGCAAGGGAGCTTGTTCGCGGTGATATCGTATTGCTGGAAGCCGGCGATTTTGTACCTGCCGACGGCCGGATTATAGAATCGGGAAGCTTGAAGATAAATGAAGGCATGCTGACCGGGGAATCCGAGGCTGTTGAGAAACATACGGATACCATCCCTAAGGAATCTCCGCTCGGAGACCGCCGCAATATGGCGTTCAGTGGTTCCTTGGTTGTATATGGCCGTGGAACCCTTATGGTAACGGACACCGCACTGACTACCGAAATCGGAAAAATTGCTGAACTCATTGAAAGCGCCGAAGCCAAGCAGACGCCGCTGCAACGCAAGCTCGAAACATTCAGCAAGCAGCTGGGCGTAGCCATTATACTGCTGTCCATTTTGATCTTTGCCATCCAGGCCGGACGTGTTTGGCTGTCGAATGACACAGTGGATACAACGGAGGCCATCCTGAATGCGCTAATGTTTGCAGTCGCTGTAGCAGTCGCTGCAATTCCCGAAGCTCTTTCCTCGATCGTAACCATTGTCCTCTCCGTAGGTACGAACAAGATGGCTAAGCAACATGCAATTATCCGTAAGCTTCCGGCCGTCGAGGCCCTTGGATCAACCAGTGTCATCTGTACGGACAAAACCGGCACCCTAACCCAGAATAAAATGACGGTTGTAGATTACTTTTTACCGGAAGGTGACCGTGATCAATTCAACAAGCAGCCCGATGAATGGTCTGAGGAAGCCCGGCGTCTGCTACATATTGCTGTGCTCTGTAACGACTCTAACATTAATGAGGATGGTAAAGAGCTGGGGGACCCGACAGAAGTGGCACTTATTGCCTTCAGCAACAGTAAGAATAGAGATTACAGGGAAATACGCGACAATTTCCCCCGCGAAGCCGAACTTCCTTTTGACTCAGACCGCAAGCTCATGACTACCCTGCACACGTTTAACGGGCAAAAAGCAATGATTACCAAAGGCGGGCCGGATGTGCTCTTTGGTCTATGCACGCATGTACTGTTAAGCGGAAAAGAAGTGCCGGTGACCCCGGAAGTTCTCGAACGTTTCATCGAAGCCAATGAGGAGTTCTCCAGCAGAGCACTGCGTGTACTTGCCTATGCTTACAAAACTGTGCCAAATACGGTCACTGAAGTCGGACTGGAGGATGAACAAAATCTGGTGCTGGTAGGTCTGACAGCTATGATTGATCCCCCGCGGGAAGCCGTCTACGGCGCGATCGCAGAATCCAAGAAGGCTGGAATCCGGACCATCATGATTACTGGTGATCATAAGACAACCGCACAAGCGATCGGTCGCGATATCGGCCTGATGACAGAACATGAAATTGCCGTAACCGGCCAAGAGCTTGATGTCATGTCCGACGAAGAACTCGATCATAAGCTTGAGCAGATTGGTGTGTACGCCCGAGTCTCCCCGGAAAACAAGATCAGAATTGTCCGGGCGTGGCAGCGGAAAGGCAAAATAACAGCCATGACCGGTGATGGCGTAAATGATGCTCCTGCCTTGAAGCAAGCGGATATCGGAGTTGCCATGGGCAGTGGAACCGATGTTGCTAAAGATGCGGCTGCCATGATTTTGACCGATGATAATTTTGTATCTATTGTCAATGCTGTATCTGTGGGCAGAACGGTATTCGACAATATCAAAAAAGCGATCGCCTATTTGTTTTCCGGCAATCTGGGTGCGATTATCGCCATCCTCTTTGCCCTTATCTTCGACTGGATTAATCCCTTCACGGCGATACAGCTTCTATTCATCAATCTGGCGAATGATTCTCTGCCCGCCATTGCTCTCGGTATGGAAAAACCTGAACCTAATGTGATGAGCAGAAAACCAAGAGAACTCAAGGAAGGAATTTTCGCCGGAGGAATGATGCAGGCTATTATTACCCGTGGTCTGCTTATAGGGATAGCCGTAATCATATCCCTGTATATCGGACTTCAGAATTCACCTGATATGGGCGTAGCCATGGCGTTCACAACCCTGATCTTGTCTCGTACACTTCAGACCTTTACCGCCCGCTCGAACAGTCAAACTTCTATTGAAGCTGGCTTTTTCAGCAACAAATACGTCATTGGAGCCGTGCTGGTCTGCTTTGCCTTTTACGGCATCGCGGTTCTGCCTGGAGTCAGAGAAATCTTCTCTATTCCGGCTTCGTTCGGGATGTCAGAGTGGCTGATTGCAGGCGGCCTGGCACTCGGTGCCGTCATCCTAATGGAATTGACGAAGCTGGTTCGCAGAGCGTTCACAGCCAAAGCAGTTGAAAGAGCCCGCCCATAGGGATATCTCAAAAACTATGTAACTCCCACTAAAGCAAGCTGAAATGGATCACAATACAGAACAGAGATTCTCCTATGATGGGTAATCTCTGTTCTTCTCTTCTGATTGTGGTTTGAGTTCATCTAAGGCTTTTATGGCGTCCACTGATCGTGAACGATGCCTACAAGCGCACGATCTTCGCCCATCTTCTCGAAGACCAGCCGCAGGCTGCGCCAGTCCATGCCTTCGACGGAAGGATCGATACCGTCGATATGGTACTCCACGAAGTCGTGAGTTTCCTTCGGATAAACTTCGTTGATATTGTTGACTGTCGTTCCTTGCCCCAGTCCTTTATTCAGCGCGATTTCGGCATCACCGGCAAAGTCTGCATCATATACAAACTGCTTAAAGTATTCTGCAAAAGTCAGCGCAATCAGTTCACCTGAACCGGCGAACTCCCGCCACTCATATTTCGTGTTGTCTTTCATTACCCCCTCTAGCTTATCACGGGTAAAGACCAGGTCCTTCTTGGGGTCGACATATGCATAGGGCGAAAAGCGGACGCCTTTATCCGGGTGAACCCAGGCCGCGAGCGACTCCATATCACTGTTCTTCAGCGCCTTCATTACCGTTGCGGCAGCTTCCAGTGCCGTAGGAGGCATCCCTTCCTCAGGTTCCGCCGGTGCTGTCGGATCAGCCGATTCTTCCGGTCCAGTGCTTGCCTCCGGGCTGGAAGTCGGATCGGTTTGAGCTTGTTCCTGTGACTGCTGCGGTGCCAGTGTGGCCTCCGGTTCTGCTGCTGGTGTCGTGCTGCAGGCTGCAAGGAGCAGCATTGCAGCCACCAGTGCGAACCTTCCAAAAGTTCTTGCTGTGTACATGAATTCCCTCCTTATCCTGCTGTCATTCTTAATTAGACGCTTCACAACTTGTTAAAGTTGCAAATTAAAGAACCGGCTGCACACCCCTTGAGAGGCATGCAGCCGGTTCATTTGATATAGAATTATAGGCTATTCTTCATCATATGCCGCAAGTGCCGCAGGAAGCGATTGAACCACAGTATTCCCTACTGCCGGAAGTCCCAGCAGAACAGCACTGATGATTTCTTCTCTGCTGACACCCAGAGCCTTGGCCTGCTTCACGTGAAAAGGAAGTCCGCTCTCAAGTCTGGCCACTGCAAGCACCGCAATGTAAGCCAGCGCTTCCGTTCTGGAATCCAGCTTGCTTGCAGCCCCCAGTCCCTTTACAGCCTGCATCCACGCCTCCTGATGTGCCGGAGCTTCCTTACTGAACATTTGAAAAGCGTTGCTGATTAAAGATTTGTCATTCATTTCTTTCACCCCATCCTAGTATTTAATGTTAAATTACTCCATCTCCCGATCTAAGAGCTATCAGAAATGTCACTAGCAAAACCGCCAGTGTCTTTCCTTCAGGCCTCATGCTGTCAGAACATCACTTCCTGCTTTTATAAATACGGAAGATCATCTATAATTTTGTTCAAATGCACAAGCTTTAATCCTAAGACCACAACTGAGCATAACCGGCTTGGCAAAGGAGGAACCCGATTGTTTGAGCTTTCCGAAAAGCAGGCACAGGAAATTGTAGATAAAATGATGATGGACATCCCCTATAACATCAACATTATGAACGGGAAAGGGGTCATCATCGGCAGCGGAAAAAAAGAACGGGTCGGCACCATTCACCAGGGGGCAGTCAAAGCACTGTCCACCGGAATAATGGTCGAGGTCTGGGAGGATGGACGTTATGAAAAAAAGGGCACCAATGAGCCGATTGTTATAGGCGATGCGCCTGTGGGTGTGATTGGAATTTCGGGCAACCCGGATGAAGTCCGCCCCTTTTGCAATATCGTAAGAACGACAGTCTCTCTTCTGATTGAACAAAGAAATACGCTGGAGGATCTCGCCAATGAAGCGAGCCGCAAGAAAGCGTTCCTGGAACTGCTGCTGGCTCATCAGGGAGCCTATTCGCAGAAATTACGAAAAGAAGCAGCCGCTTATCACATCGATCTGCTGCTCAAAACAACGGTCCTGTATATCAAGAATTTTATACCGGCAGAGCAGAATGCCAAGATTCTGCTGCCAAGAGAACACCTGGCTTATGCTGGTCCAGAACCAGCAGGACTGCAATCTGCTGATCCGGCAAATTCTTCATAATCAGCCGCATGTGCTTCTGGCTTCCGGTAAGCAGGAGGCCAGCATCGCGGAGAGCTACCGGCAGGCGAAGTCGGCCATGGGAATCCTGCTGGCGCTGAAGCCCTCTGCGCAGACCATCCATTTCGAGGAGGCCGAATTTCTGGTGAAGCTGAGCCATGCGGAGCTGACGGACACTCTGAATACCACCATCAAGCTGGAGGATACCGCCGATTTACTGGAGACACTAAGGAGTTTCATCAACCACAATTGCAGTGTCTCGCATACGTCGGAGGCGCTGAACATTCACCGGAATACACTGCAGTACCGGCTGAAACGGATTGAGAGCCTCACCGGCAAAGATCCGCGGAATCTGCTGCAGCTGTTCGAGCTCACCTACGGATTGCTGGCCTTGTACAAGTAACCTAAACTTCAGAGCTGCTGCCGCTCATCTTCCGGTACCTAACTGCAGAAGGCCCCGAAGAATTTCTTCTTCGGGGCCTTCTGCATTCGTTATTCGCTTAACTTCAGCACTCTCGCAATATTCTCACAGGTCCGTTCGACATTGGCCGGACCGTCGTTTAGCAGCTTTTCCAGTTCAGCCGCTCCCGGAACAATTCCGAAGATGGCATCTATGCCTTCCGCATAGAGCGTGTCAATCCCTTCACCGATGTAACCGGCTAAGGCAATGACCTTCTTACCGCCTGCTTTGGCGGTGCGGGCCACTCCGTACGGTGTTTTACCGAATTTGGTCTGGAAGTCAATGCCGCCCTCGCCGGTGAACACAATATCGGCAGCGGCCAGCTTGTGCTTGAGGCCGGTATACTCAATAACGATTTCGATTCCTTTCTGCAGAACTGCCTGTGTAAATATCAGCAGTCCCGCGCCAAGTCCTCCGGCAGCTCCGGCACCCGGCAAATCGCGGATATCCTTATCCAGCTGTTTGTTTACGATTTCCGCATAATGGGCAAGATTCTCATCAAGCTGCAGGACCATCCCGGGTGTAGCCCCCTTTTGCGGGCCGAACACCCGGGATGCGCCTTGCTCCCCGCACAGCGGGTTGGTGACGTCACAGGCCACGATCAGCTGAACCTGCTTCAGCCGCCCGTCAAGAGAAGCAATATCAATGCTTGCCAGCCGGTCCAGACTGCCGCCGCCGCGCGGAAGCTCATTCCCCGCTTCATCGAGGAATCTGGCCCCGAGCGCCTCGGCCATCCCTGTGCCGCCGTCATTGGTCGCGCTGCCCCCGATGCCGATAATGATATTGCGGATGTCCCGGTCAAGACATTCCCTAATCAGTTCGCCGGTGCCATAGGTGGTGGTGATAAGCGGGTTTCTGTCCGCCTTGTCCACCAGATGAATACCGCTTGCCGAAGCCATCTCAATGGCCGCCGTACGGCCGTCGCCGAGGATGCCGTACTTCGCTGTAACAGGTTGCCCCAGCGGTCCCATAACCTCTTTGGTATAAATTTGCCCTCCGGAGGCATCGACAAGCGATTGGACCGTTCCTTCCCCTCCATCCGCCATAGGAACATGTATATATTCAGCCTTGGGATAAACCTTTCGCAGCCCCTTTTCCATCGCAATGCAGACTTCCTTAGCGCTCATGCTCTCTTTAAAGGAGTCCGGTGCCAGTACAAAGGTTTTCTCTCTCATTTCCTCACCCCATGTTTGATATTAGAATAAAAATCCGTAAATAATCGTCGCCACAAGCGTCATCGTTCCGCCGACAATCGCCTCGTAAGGGACCAGCCCTAACCGCTGCTTGATCGTCATTTTCATACTATCCGCCGTTACATGGAAGTAGTTCCCCTGCGGAAGAGAGTCAATGACAGTGGCTCCGGTATGGACCATTACTGCGGCTGCCAGCGGAGCGGTGCCCATATCGAGAATGGCTTGTCCGAAGGAGCCTGTAGCCAGAATAACACCCGTTGAGGTTGAGGCGGTAGCCGCCGCCATCAGGATACCGGAAATTGGTGCCAGGAAGGTGCCGGATATACCCGAAGCCTGAATCAACTGAACCACCTGGGTCGACAGATCAGAAGCCGCAATCAAACCGGCTATGCCTCCTGCACCAATCAGGATCAGAACAGTTGCTGTCATTTTGTTCAATCCGGACGAGCTGTACTGCAGGATCTTCTTGCCTTGGCCCATAGCCAGCATGCCGATAATCCCTGCAATCGGCAGGATATATAATGCATCCACCTTGAAGTTGGACAATGCCTCAATTCCGGATAACGAGCCAATCGGATTGATCATCAGCAGAATGACCGCAACGAGCGGTGCAACAATCGCCTGATGAAGCGGCGGATATTTGGAGGTGTCGGCGGTGTTGTTCACCGCCTCCTGGTCTGTGACCATAATCCCTTTTTTCTTCAGAAGTGAAGCGACAATAACGGTTACGATCAGACCGCACACTGCCGGAATCAAGCCGGCCAGCATCACGTGGCTCAGGTCCAGATCGAACCCGCGGGCCGCGGCTATCGTATTCGGATTGGGGGAGATAATGTTCCCCGCTTTACCTCCGCCCGATAGGGCAAGCAGCAGCGCCATCTTGGAAATTCCCATCTTATTGCCTACCGACAAAGCAATAGGAGCCACAATCAGCACCGCTACGGGAATGAAGACACCCACTGCGGTAATAATCATCGTTGCTAGGGCCAAGGCCAGAATGGCTTTGCTGCCACCGAATTTTTTGACAATCGCCTGGGCAATGGTCTCGGCCGCCCCCGATTCCATCATTACCCCTGCCAGGACACCGGCGGCGAGCACACGCAGCACCGTGCCCATTACACTTTGCGTACCGCTTACAAGAACAGTTACCGTCTGCTCCAGATTGGCGCCGCCGATCAGCGAACCTGCAATGGCCCCCAAAAACAACGCATATACGGGATTCAGTTTTCTTAATATCAGAATAATAGCAATTGCCAACCCCGCCAAAGCGCCATACCAGCCAATCATTAATCCTTCCATTGTTATGCCTCCCATTGCTCTTGTTGAACACGCTTTCATTGTAACGCTTACCATCGCCAAAAAATATTGATAATCGGACGAAATGCATTGTGCAGTTGAACAACGATTTTCCCAATAACTAGCTGGAGTATTACATGCTGTAATGCTTCAGCGAATAAGCAAAAGCGCGTACAGAAGAATTCCGACGGGTTGAGCGCCCACGAATTATGCACTAAGTTTCGTTCGATTTGTACACTATTTTCCAAAAAAGTTATAAAATTTATACCGAAGTCATAATAAAAAACCGCATACGCGGTTTTTCGTAAATCGGTATAGTTACAAACCATGTTAACAAAAGCTTCCCTGGTTCCAGGCTGGGCTCAGCGCTTTTTCGTCGTTTCGGTTAGGCCAAGCAGACCGGGTTGGCGACTTATTTCCTAAAATGAGGCATTCCCGTCCGTTCGCCTCTATTCTTACTGGGCCGTTAAAATCAGCGGTCCGTCCGCCGTGACTGCGATCGTATGCTCATATTGCGCCGACAACTTGCCGTCGGCCGTTCTCGCCGTCCACTCATCGTCGTCGATCGTGATACGGAACGTACCTTCGTTGATCATCGGTTCAATCGTAAACACCATGCCTTCCTTTAACCGAATGCCTTTGCCGGCTACGCCGATATGCTCGTAGCTCGGCTCCTCGTGCAGGCTCCGCCCGATCCCATGCGCCAGCAGATCGCGTACGACCGAAAACCCGTTCGCTTCCGCATGCTGTTGAATCGCCGACGTTATGTCGCCGAGCCGGCCCCCGGGGAGTGCCCGGGCAATCCCCAGATCCAAGCATTCCTTTGCCACCTTCATTAATTTTTGCGCCTCCGGCCGGATATTGCCCACCGCATAGCACCAGCACGAATCGCCGAACCATCCGCCGTATTCCACGACGATGTCGAGCTTAAGCAAATCGCCGTCCATAAGCACCTGGTTCGAAGGAATGCCGTGGGCCACCACATCGTTGACCGAAATGCAGGTTTCGGCGGGGAAACCATTGTACCCTTTCGTAAACTGCTTGCCGCCCAGCTTGGTGATGTGTCTGGCAACAAAGTCATTGATTTCCCGGGTGGTGATTCCAGGCTCGATCAGTTTGGCCGCCTCGCGGTAGCAGTCCGCAATGATTTGGCTCGCCGGCTTCATCTCTTCGATTTCCCTAGGGGATTTTAAAATGATCATCTTTTGCTTATTCGCTCCTTATCCATTCTATAATTTTAAAAACCGGACGATATCCCTGGCCTCCTCGTGCAGCTTTCCGCGGCGAAGCGAAAGCGAGGCGCAGCCGACCAAGGCAGCCAGCAGCATTTCAGCATGCTGTAGCCGATACGGCGGCCCCGCCGCGTTTCCGCCGGAAGCGGCAGCCCCGTCCGCCGCATGCCCGGTTTCCAGCAGCGCGGCAAACGGCGCGAGCACCTCCCGGCGAAAGGCGGCCGAGAGCAGGGCCGAGCGCGCTTCAGGCAGCGAGGCAAAGTCCTCACTGGCCTGCTTATGCAGCAGGTACAGGGCGTGGTCCTCCGCCCAAAGCTGCAGCAGCCGGACGCCGGCGGCGGCGACGGGACCAAGCTCTGCGGCAGCGGCCGTTTCGCGGCTTCCGCTTCGGGAATCCGCGGCAGCCAAGTTCCCAGTGTCCGCCACAGCAGCCAAGCCGAAATGCCCGCCCGCCGGCGCCTCCCCCGAAGCCGAAGCACGCGGGAACTCCAGCGGAGCCTTCAGTTGAGCCTCCAGCGGGACCTTCAGCCGTGCCTCTAGCGGAGCCTCCAGCCATCCCCCGGCCCGCTCCACTGCGTCCCATAACAGATCGTAGAGCAAATCGCCCTTATTGCTGTAATAATGGTACACCGTGCCATAGCCGAGTCCTGCCTGCGCGGCCACATCGCGGATCTCCAGTAAAGGCCCTTTATTCAAAAACACATCGGCAGCGGCTTTACGAATTTGCGCCAGACGCCGCAGCCGGATCTCTTCGTTTTGTTCCTTCGTGCGTGGAGTCATCTCGTCCGTTCACCTCTTTTATTATTGACCTGCTCTTATGTCAATATAAAACATCGGCTTGCGAATTACAAGAGATTAGCTCGAGGATTTCCAGCTCAACCTAGAAATCAGTGCTTGACCAACGGGTCTACTAGATGTAAGGAGAAAATAAAGTGCTAGACTGAAAAATAAAGTGCTACACTCAGCAAATAAAGTTGTAGACTGAGAAAATAAAGTATTAGACTGACCATGCTTAGTGAGATGGATGCAAAAACGGCGGTTTTTGAGCTAATTGGATAGTCAAAGAAATCATTTTAGGATTCAAATTTATGTAGACTTTTCGGCACTTTTCTTTCATTCCTGTTTGTGCCGACTTAGTTCGGAATGGAGATTATTATGAAAAGAGTTGGAATTATTACTCTTTACTACAAAAACTATAATTACGGTGGCCAACTTGGAGCTTATGCACTGCAAAAAGCTATAGCTAAGTTAGGATTTCATTGTGAGCAAATTACATTCAAGTGGCTAAATGAATACACCTTGCAAGCATATGAAAGTGCTAAAGGTGCTGAACATTTTAGGACTTTTTCCGAAAGCATTCCCCACAGCGAACGCTTATATACAGTATCTGATATTGCAGAATGTGTTGATGATTACGATATTTTTGTTTGCGGTAGCGACCAAATATGGGGTTTACCATGGGTTATTTCCGATGACATTTTACCCTGTATGGCACTTTCTTTTGTTCCAGCATCAAAAACGAAAATTGCATACGCAGCAAGCATGGGAGGAGCAGAAATAGGGCCCGATCGAAAAAATATCCTTGCTCCACACGTTAATTCCTTAGACTTTGTTTCTGTTCGTGAAAAAAGTGCAATCCCTTTTGTGAAAACGATGAAAAATGGAGAGGTTACTCATGTATTGGATCCAGTAATGCTTCTTGATAAATCCGAATGGGATGATATATCTGCTACTCCGCCAGAAAAATCCTATATACTCACTTATGATTTACGAGATATTACAGGGGTTCAGGAATACGCTGAAGCACTTTCAAAAAAGTACGGATACGAGATTATATCTCTTGCAACTGCTGGAGCAGCTACGGTTGGTCCGAAGGAATTTGTAGGGTACATAAAACACGCTAAGTATTTTATTACTAGTGCTTTTCATGGGGCTGCTTTTGCCATTTTATATAAGGTTCCATTTTTGGTTTTCCCGGTAT
The DNA here is from genome assembly GCF_051594305.1 of Paenibacillus sp. IHBB 3054. Taxonomy (NCBI): domain Bacteria; kingdom Bacillati; phylum Bacillota; class Bacilli; order Caryophanales; family Paenibacillaceae; genus Paenibacillus; species Paenibacillus sp. IHBB 3054. The sequence goes on from NZ_JBOFBG010000019.1 coordinate 79,726, forward strand.
CTGATAATCCACAAGACCCCAAATCAATGGATTCAAGACTGATAGCTCTGCTGGATACGTTTGGCTTATCTTCTTGCTATGTTTATGATACATCAAATATTCCAAATATTGCTGATGTTACTTTTCATCATATAGACGAATCAAAAACAAGTGCATTTCGTCATAATTCACTTCAATTTCTTAAAGATGCTTTGGAATCTTAAAATAAACCAAAGCATGTGTGCGCTAGGCAAGGGCATTCTACAAATGCGGATGAGTGTTGTCAAACATGAAGGAAGGGTTAAGTTATGAATGGAATATTTGACGAATTTTGACCTTTATATTCAAAAGACAATTATTTACAGAATGCAAACCCTTAAGAGTAGGTTTGTTATACAACATATGGATTTGGTTTGAATGACAGACTCATTCTTTAAAATAGGGCGTAATCCCTCTTGAATATAGGTTCTCCACTAACTTGAAAAATTCTTCTGACGATAAATCCTTTTGACGCTGGAGCCAAAGACGAAATAAAGAAAGGGAAGTTGTCAGGTAAAACTCAATGAAGTATGGCGTTAAGGAATGGTTTTGCGGAACGTTTAATTCTAATTGATCCAAACTGATTTCTTTTTTTAAGCGTTTTAAAAAACGGACACTTCCATAATCACCCAAAAGGGCATTAAGAACCAGGAGATGTTCCCTTTTGTCCAGACAATAGAGCGTATCTTGAACCGTATGCATCGATAGCTCTTTATTCGCCAATTCTTTTTTCATGTCATTCATTAAGTCATTTTCAACAGAGTCTAACAATTCGTAAATGTCAGTAAAGTATTGATAAAAGGTGCTGCGGTTATATCCTGACTTATTCGCAATTTCCTGAACCGAAATTTTCTCAATCGGCTTTTGGCTATATAACTCACAAAAAACTTCTACAAACTTTTGTCTTGTTTTCTCCGTTATTTGGGGTTGCTTTTTCATGTTTCCCTCCTACTAGCGAATAAGAATATCATCCGACAAATAATAAAAAACTGATGGTTGATCAAGGAATAATGAAGATTTATAATCACATCATACAACATGTTGTCTGATAATCAAAAGGAAATGTTAATAAGTAGGGGTGGTTTTAATGTCAGCAAAACAAGATAGAATTCTAATTTTTGGTGCAGGTGTCATCGGGAGCATGTACGCAATTAAGCTTATTGAAGCAGGGTTTGACGTTAGCCTGTTTGCACATTCTAATAGATTTAAATCATTAAGAGAAAATGGCCTGCAATATAAAGAAAAAGGTACAGTTAGATCGATACAAGTGAATGTCATTGATACGCTCGAAAATGACGATGTATACGATTTTATTTTCGTTACCGTTCGTTATGATCGGTCCGAATCAGCGTTGTTAGCGCTAAAAGATAATCAAAGCAAAAATATAGTTACGATGACTAGTAATTCAATTGGATTTTCTTCGTGGCTGGATATCGTAGGGGATAGACTTTTACCAGCTTTTCCCGGCTTCGGCGGACAGATTAAAGATGGAGTATTGCATGCTCGATTTCCACCAAAGATTATAGTGGCAACTGCATTTGGAGAAATTAATGGTGTAGTGACAGAACGCATAGAAAACCTCGCAAAATTATTTAAAACAGCAAAGCTTCCCTACGTTATTAAAAAGGATATGCAAGCGTATCTAATAACACATTCCGTATCAGACATTGCCATGTTGAGCTTTTTGCATTCTGAGAATAAGATAATTGACAAAAAAACAGCCAGAACCAGAAAGACGGCACGCAAAATAACAGTCACTTTAAAAGCGTATCTAAGGGCAATACAAAAAGCTGGCGTTTCAATTGATCCTCCAATGCTTAAAATGGTGCTTAAATTTCCAAACTTATTTTTGGATCTTTTCTTTATGACATGGCTACGAACTAAAATGGTTAGGGATATGATGTTGCCGGATTATGCGAATAATGCTAACAATGAGATTGTGCAGCTGAGTAATGATTTAATGAAATTTTTAAGTCAAAATGATATCAAATCGGAAATACATGTTCAGTAACGTTGTTAACTCAACGACTCTAGTCTAAGACTTTATTTTCACAGAACACTAGATTCGTTCTGCATACGATCTACGGGACCAGATTCATTGAATATAAAAGCAAAAGCGGCTGCCGCGTCCAGTAAATATGGGCGCACACAGCCGCTTTCATGGTTATGAGAACAGTTAGTTGAGAGCGGGAGTAGACCGGACCTCTCCTGTCATTGATTAAACTTAATTATGGTTAAACACGAATACAATAGAAAAAAACTACAAATGATCATTGAAGTAATGCTCAAAATCAAGTATTTGCTCTTGTTTGAAATAAAGCTACCGGATACGGGTGCATTTTTGCTAAAACAAAAGGACAAAACCGCTAATACGATCCCAAAAGCTGCTAAATAAAACAAATTATTTTTATTTCCGTAACTGTCTATATTTGAATTGAAGTCGATATGTAGAGGGATACTTCGAGGAATTCCTCCCCAGTATATATACAGCAGCAAGAAGTTTACTACAGTAATCATACTAGATACCAGCAATGAGACTTTTTTTATTCTCACCATAAGTTCCTCCTCAAATTTTATCTTCAACTCCAATTCGATCGCTGAGAACTTGTAAAACTCAAGTTATTTATAATATCAGCTGGAACACAATTTTTAAAAATATACCATTACTTTCTAGATGATTAAATGATTTTTATCATTATTTGTCAAAAAACTGAGAAGAAGGTGGATCTTCCTACACGAAGCGCAAGAGTGCTAACGGTGGCCATTCGAACACTACATCACATGATCGTTGTAGAAATCAGTCCAACTAGCAATGCATGTATGAAGATGCTGTTAACAAAAAGCCCACCGCCGGATCATCTCCAGTAGCAGGCTTCCATTTTCGTTGCCGGAGTATATCCGGGAATGGGCTTTCTAGTTTACTTGACGCTTCCCGCTTCGCGGATTAATCAAGCTCAATGTTCTGCAAATATTCCAGAGCTGCATTAAAACTGGAGTCTATTTGGGAAAGCTCCGAGTTTAGCGTCTTATTAAATGCTGCATCGCTTTGTTTGTCTTTGCCTTCCAAATGAGTCTTGATCATCTTGACCAGAGATGTTTTATGATTTGCGATCTCTTTAAGGGATGCATCGCTTTCCTTTTTGGCGCTCTTTACGGTTTTTGACAACTTGGCTTTTGCTGCCGCGAGTGATTTTTTATCCTGTGTCATTTCATTTCTAGCCTTGGCGACAGCCTCCTTGCTCAGCTTGTTTTTGACCGCATTGCTATAGTTGGCTGCAGAAACCTTGGACTTCTGCGCTAAGGCTGTAACCTCGGTACCCAAGACTTTACTTAAGTTCTTCTGCGCATCCTTAACCTCTTTGACCCTGTCTTTGTAGGATTCAAAATAATACTTGTCTACGTACGCATTAGAATATGTAGCAGCAAACGCCTGTGATGGTAATACAACCACCAATAGCAACAACAATATCATCGCCTTTTTCATTCTCCCACTATTCCCCCTTAGTATAATACTCTTAATATAAATAATGTTATACGGCAGCACAATACTTACTTTGCAAGCGGCTAGTTCGGGGTGCAAGCCAACAGTCAGCCATTGGTGATGAAAAAAAGCCCCCTGCCAGCGTTACGGGGTCAGTCCCGTATCCTGCAGAGGGCTTGCTGTTGGATTTACTTGACGCTGCCTGCTTCGCTGCGCGGCGGACGCATGGTCAGGCTGACCCGGCCTTTCTTGAGGTCAACGCCCATGACCCATACGGTGACATTGTCTCCTACAGAGACGACGTCCATCGGATGCTTCACGAAGCTGCCGCTAAGCTGGGAGATATGCACCAGCCCGTCGTTCTTGATTCCGATATCGACGAAGGCGCCAAAATCAATTACGTTGCGGACGGTTCCCTGCATCTCCATGCCGGGAACCAGATCCTCGATCTTCAGCACATCGGTGCGGAAGATCGGCAGCGGCAGCTCCTCGCGCGGATCGCGGCCCGGGCGCTGCAGACTTTCGAGGATGTCGCGCAGTGTAGGCACGCCGACATCCAGCTTCGCAGCCAGCTCTTCGGCGTTCTGCGCCTGCAGCTCCTCAGCGACCTCCTTGCTGCCGAGCCGGGTTACCTCCAGCCCCAGCTCACGGAACAGGCGGTCCACCACCGGATAGGACTCCGGATGGATCGGCGTGCGGTCCAGCGTATTGTCCCCGCCGGGAATCCGCAGGAAGCCGATGCACTGCTCGTAGGATTTGGCACCGAGGCGCGGCACCTTCTGCAGCGCCTTGCGGGTCACGAACTTGCCGTTCTCCTCGCGGAACTTCACAATATTCTTGGCGATTGTGGCATTCACGCCCGCAACATAGGACAGCAGGGATGCGGATGCTGTATTCACATCGACACCGACGTGGTTAACCGCGGATTCCACAACGCCCTTCAGGCTCTCCTCCAGATGCTTCTGGGAGACGTCATGCTGGTACTGCCCGACTCCAATCGCCTTCGGATCGATCTTCACCAGCTCCGCCAGCGGGTCCTGCACGCGGCGGGCAATGGATGCGGCGCTGCGCTCGGCCACATCCAGATCCGGGAACTCCTCCTGCGCAAGCTTGGAGGCGGAATAGACACTGGCTCCCGCTTCATTAACGATCAGGTACGCCAGCTCAGGATTGCCGATCTCTGCGATGACCTCGGCGGTGAACTGCTCCGTCTCCCGCGAGCCGGTGCCGTTGCCGATTACGATCAGCTGAATGCCGTATTTGGCAATCAGCTCCTTGAACTTCGCCGCCGCCTCCTTCTTCTTGTTGTTCGGCGGCGTCGGATAAGTGACCGCTACCTCCAGCAGCTTGCCGGTATCGTCCACAACGGCCAGCTTGCACCCGGTACGGTAGGCCGGGTCAACGCCAAGCACGTTCCGGCCTTTGACCGGCGGCTGCAGCAGCAGGCTGCGCAGATTCCCGGAGAAGATCGAAATCGCCTGATTCTCTCCTTTCTCCGTCATCTCTCCGCGCACCTCGCGCTCAACAGACGGAGCGATCAGCCGCTTGTAGGAATCCTCCGTCACGGTCTCGAGCAATTCCTTGACCGGGGACGGCCCCTTGACCAGCTTCCGCGAGATAAAGGCATGAATCTTGTCAGTAGTTACCTCAATGCCTACCTTAAGCACGTTCTCCCGTTCCCCGCGGTTGATGGCGAGAATCCGGTGGGGCGGCATTTTGTGTACCGGTTCACGGTAACTGTAATAGTTCTCGTATACGCTCTCCTGCTCAGCATCCTTGGCTTCGGAGATCAGCACCCCTTGACTTGCGGTGTACTGGCGTATCCAGGAACGGATGACCGGATCATCGGCAATGTTCTCGGCGATAATATCCATCGCGCCCTGCAGCGCCAGCTCAGCACTCCCCACGCCTTTGTCCGCATCAATATATTTAGCGGCCTCTTCCAGCGGAAGCCCCTGCCGGCGCTGTTCCATAACCCAGTTCGCCAGCGGCTCCAGCCCCTTCTCCTTGGCCACACTTGCCCGCGTCTTGCGCTTCTGCCGGAAGGGGCGATACAGATCCTCCACTTCCTGCAGCTTGACTGCTTTCAGGATCTGCTCATGCAGCTCCTTTGTCAGCTTGCCCTGCTCCTCAATGCTGCGGATGACATCTTTCTTGCGGTCACCCAGATTGCGCAGATAAGCCAGCCTTTCCTCAATATCACGCAGTTCGTTCTCGTCCAGCTCACCGGTCATTTCCTTACGGTATCTCGCAATAAACGGAATCGTATTCCCCTCATCCAGAAGGCCTACCGTCGTACGCACCTGTTTCAGGCTAATGCCCAGCTCCTTGGCAATCGCCGCGGTAATCAGTTCCTGCTCCTGCCGCGCAGCAGCTTCATCCGGCACAGTACCGGCATTCGTATTTTCTGCAGCCAATTGAATCCCTCTTTCCGCACACGTTCTGCGTTCTTATAATCCCTACCTGAAATAGTATCACAAATTGGCTATCTACCAAAGTTTAGGGATTCATTGACTCCGGAAAAAGAAGGCTTGCTGCGAAGTATATTGTCATCCCTGCAGGAACCACAGATCATTTCATTTGCAGGCCCCGCCGGTCCATCCGCTTAGCGGAGGCGAGCGATAGCCCAAAGCACAGAACAAGCACTAGTGCAGCCACGGCATACGGGAAGTTGATATCCAGGTCAAACAGGACTCCGGCCACAATCGGACCGGCAATATTGCCAAGACTGGTATAGGCAGAATTCATGCCCATCACGAAGCCCTGCTGCGATTCCACCGCCAATTTGGAGAGCTGTGTTCCGACAGCGGGTCGCAGGATATCCATCGAAAGAAACACAATGAACGTCACTGCAACGATGGCCCAGTAGCCGTGTACAAACAGTGTGAGGAAGATGAACAGGCCCGCGATAAGCAAAGAGAACGAAATGACTTTATTTTCACCAAAACGATTCAATATCCAGCTGAACGCCGTAACTTGAATCACGGCCCCCGAGATAGAGCCAAAGGTTAGGACAAAGGCAATATCCTTAGGGGTGAATCCAAATTTATGATCCACAAACAACCCGAATACCGTTTCATAATTCGCCAATCCGAAGGAGAGTACAAATACAATAACCAACCCAATGAAATAGGGTTCACGGTAGGAACGCACCAGTTGAGTTACAAGACTCTCTTTATCGTTCTGTGCTGACTTCACAGCTTCACGCTGGGCTACGGAGCGCGATTCCGGCAATACAAATGTACTTATCAAAGCCACCAAAGCCGCTGCTGCTGCTGCTGCGAAGAACGGCACACGGATACCAAACTCCGCCAGATAACCGCCAATTCCCGGTCCGATAATAAAACCGGTGGTGATGGCCGCATTGATCAGCCCCATTCCTTTGGCCCGTTCCTCTGTGGAAGTCGTATCCGCCACGTAAGCCATGACCGCGGGCATAATCAGCGCTGCTCCGACACCTCCTAGCATTCGGGATACAAACAGCAGCCAGGGCGCATTTGCCAACCCGAACAGCAGCTCCGAGAGTGAAAAAACAATCAGTCCGGCGACGATAATTTTTTTTCGGCCCATCCGGTCCGATAGTCTGCCCGCAAACGGCGACACAATCAACTGAGTTACAGAGAAGGCTGCCACCAGCAACCCGACAACACTGCCTCCGATGTGCAGCTCATTCATATAAGTAGGCATTATCGGAACAACCAGTCCGATGCCTGTAAACGCCAGAAAAATATTCAGCATAAGGAGCAGCATAGCGCCCCGGTTTCTTAGCAGTAATGACATTGCAATAACCTCCGTATTCCCGCAACCAAATCTTCAAGTAGGGGTAATTCTGTTTATCTTATAGTTAAATATCCGCTTATCCGTCAGTTGCCATACCTTTTATTCCACAAATGAAAAATCTTAAATAAGACACGTAAGACCGACCATCCGGTCTAATTGAGGGTAAATAAAAACGCCTTCCTCAAACTGATTTTTTGGGCTCAAACCTGCAATAAAATAAAACCGGCCCCTGCGTATAGCTTCACTGCAGTGCTCTGTCTTCACAGGCACGCTTATTCTCAATGCCTATCCGGTACGTATCCCCTGCAGCAGCAGCCGTATGGCATCCCGGTAATACTCCATGATATCCTCCGGCGCGTTGGCCAGAACTGTAATCTCGCTGACTCTGCTGATTCCCTCCAGCAAGCCGCTTACAATAATTACGTAATTGTCCAGGTTGCCCTTGACCAGGTACCCCGTGTCCATACCCTCCTGCAGCAGATTGCGGCAGGCTTGCGATGCCGATTCGTAGAGCCGGGAGAGACGCTGTTGAACCTCTTCTGAATGAGGCCGGGATCTGGCGTATTCCTCAAGCGCGCGGATTAGCGGATTCTGAAAATCATTCGCATAATGCTCGCCTAATGCATAGAAACGTTCCTCGATGCCGCTGATTCCGCTCCGTTTCTGCTCCCAATCGCTGAGCCACTGCTCGGTATCGTCTTCTACTACATATAGAAACAGTTCATCTTTACTCGGAAAATGGTGATATAAACTTCCTTTGCTCACCTTGGCCGCCGTACAGACTTCGTTCATGGTCACCGCTGCAAAACCTTTCTGAACAAATAACTGTGTTGCCTTTAGCACTATCCGCTTTTTCGTTTCTTCTCCGTCAGAACGTCCTTTAATTCCGACCACCTCCTTAACCCGACCGTCCGGTCCAATTGTAGCATAGCTATTGTTTAAAGTGAAGACATTTAAGCCACTGGTTCGTATACAGTTTCCATACAATTAAAAAGGCACGCCGGATTATACACCGGACGTGCCTCCATTACACATTCTATACTATGTAGCCCAGCCTGATTTAGAAATCGATCAGGCCAAGACTGATTTGCAGCGAATCATCCACCTTCTTCATTGTATCATCGTCAAGGTGGGTGATCTTATCGGTCAAGCGTTGTTTGTCAATTGTCCGAACCTGCTCGAGGAGAATAACGGAATCCCGGTCAAAGCCGTGGGCTGCCGCATCAATTTCCACGTGCGTCGGCAGTTTGGCCTTCTGGATCTGGGCAGTGATGGCTGCCACAATCACCGTCGGGCTGAAACGGTTGCCAATATCGTTCTGAATAATCAGTACCGGCCGTACTCCGCCTTGTTCTGAACCTACAACCGGCGAAAGGTCGGCAAAAAAAACGTCGCCGCGTTTAACGATCAATATCTACACCCCGCTTACTAAGCGGCCAAGAGTACTGTCTGCATCTTCCTCAGCGAGAAAGGCCTCGCATGCCATCGTCAAATTGATCTTGGCCATTTCCATATAGCCCCGCTGCATGGACTCACGAATGGTGCGTTTCCTCCGTTCGCTTAAATACAGCTTCATGGCCTGCCTAATCAATTCACTCCGGTTAGAGTTCTCCAATTGAGCGATCCCATCCACTTCCTGTAAGAGATGATCGGGCAAGCTGATCATAATTCTTTTGGTGTTCTGCAAATTGGCCACCTTCTCTTCCACCCCCACAAACCTTCTGCCCTTGTGTTTCAGTGTTACAATATACAAGGAATTTTATACAAGGAATATATGCAACCAGTATATCAAGTATGCTGCATCCCATTATAAACTAGAAATGGCGGTTCGTATAGACCATAAGTCACATAGGTCTTTACGGTTCAGCTCCCTTTATCGATTCCTGTAAAAGTTACACAGTAAGAACATCAAGCCTGCAGCAGGGGATTCACCAGGTTCGGAGTAGCACCTTCACGCACATATACGCGGGGCACCCGGTGGGCCAGCATACAGATTACCTCGTAGTGAATCGTTCCCAGATGGAGTGCCAGTTCGTCTGCCGTGATGGACACGCCAGCCTGGCTTCCGATGAGTACAACCTCTTCGCCTGCTTTGATTTGTTCCGCTTCTTCAGCGAAAGATTTGAGCGATACCATACACTGGTCCATGCAGATCGTTCCGACGACAGGAACGCGACGTCCACGTATTAGCACCTCCGCTTTGCCTGTCAGCATGCGGGAATATCCATCTGCGTACCCCACAGGCAGCGTAGCAATGATCTCTTCGCTGTCAGTGAAGTAACGGGTGCCGTAGCTGATGCCCCAATCGGGCGGCAGGGTTTTGACATAAACCGCCTGCGTCTTCAGCGTCATTACCGGATGTAAAGCCACCTTTGTATGGCTTACCTCTGCCGATGGATAAAAACCGTACAAGCTTATGCCTACACGCACCATGTTACTGGATAGAAGAGGTGTATCAATGGCCGTAGCGCTATTGCCCGTATGTATGATCGGGATTTCAATCTCTCTGTCCCGAAGCGTTTCCGCCACGCTCATGAACCGCCGGTACTGCATCAGTGTATAGCTTTTGTTTTCTTCGTCTGCCTTGGCAAAATGGGTAAACATACCCTCCAGCTCCGCCTGCGCTACAGAATGCACTTCAGCGATGAAACCGGGCGCGTCAGCCGGCAGCAATCCCAGCCTTCCCATCCCGCTGTCGATCTTGATATGCACCTTCAGCCGGTGCTCCGGATCTATAGGAAGCCTTCTTATTGCCTCCAGTACATCCGGTGTGAACAGTGTTACGGTTATATTGTACTCCCAGGCAACGGCTATTCCTTCCGGCGAGGTGTAGCCGAGCACCAGAATAGGAATTAGTATTCCCGCCTGACGCAGCTCCAATGCCTCATCCAAAAAGGCTACACTAACATAATCCGCTCCGAGTCGTTCAAGCTCCCGCGTCACTTCCACTGCTCCATGGCCGTACGCATTTCCTTTGACGCATCCCATAAATTTAGTCTCCGGCAGCAAGGCCGCACGAAAGGCTTCGTAATTGGCACGCAGATCATCCAGATTAATCTCGGCTACTGTAGGTCGATAGCTTACTTGCACTTCAGGGTCACCTTCTTACATTGTAGTAAAACATCTCTGTGATTGTCGTATGGAACCACAAGTCTTACTGCCAATGGTAATGCTAATGGAAGGCGGCTGTCAATGTAAGTACAGCTATCTTGCTGATTGGTCCTCCAAAGGGGCGGTTAACGGCAGAAATAAGTAAAAAGCGGATACAGATTGTAGAGGAATGGGCTCCCACAATGCGCAGTATCCGCCTACTGAATATTACTTACCCGATTGTTCCGCCATAGAAGCGGCAATTTGCATCATTTCGGACTTCGGAAGGTTCGCGCTGGTAATGCGGAATTCCACGCCGTCGTTCATCCAGGTCAGAGTCAGCTGTTCATCGCCGCTCAGAAGCCCTGCGGTAAAGCCAAGATCAATTACCTTTCCCGGAACCAGCGATACCGTGTGGTCCAGCGGACGGGCTTCCATAATCGTATACTGGTAAATCCCGTCGTAACGGAGGATCGCTGAATGATCCTTGCTGTCCTCGATTTTGTGGCTGTCCTTAAATTCTACACCGGCAGGAATATACTCCGGTTCAATAATGCCGAAATCACCAAGCTCCGCAGCAACCGGCTGATCCCCCTGTTCTTTGTCCTCCGGTGCAGCCACCGGATTGCCGTCTTCATCAACCTCGGCTACTGTGCTTTCGGAAGGAGTACCGTTTGCCATATTTCTTTGCATATCAAAAGAATCCTTATTGAGCTCCGGATCAAACTTGAAGCTGTCGAACTTCACATCGACCACAACCTTGGCCTCGGAGTCGGAGACCTGCACCTGTTTCGGTTCATAGGTCTTTTTGGTCAGCCATATTTTTTGGCGCACCAGTGCGCTGCTCTGGTAATTTGCCGCCACTTCAAACACGTAGTTGTCCCCATCCTCCGTAAACTGGCGGTTGTTGTCAGAGACGATACTGTTGAGCAGTGTCTGGTACAAATACACCTGGCCTTGGCTATCCGGCCAATCGCTCTGGAAGCGGAAGCTCTTGCCCAGACTCGGTGTCAGCACGAATACCCCTTCATCATTGCGCAGAACAATCTGCGTTACATCCTTCTGGACATTGGAGAGGCTAATCCGGTAGTAGGAAGGATTTTTGTACCACACCTCCACCTTGTACTCCTGCGGCTGTTCGCCGGTGTACAGGGTCATCGTGCCGGCACCTTGGTAGGCCCCCTGCTTGCTCTCCAGCTTGTCAGACACATTGTTCAAATCCTTGACTACGGAAGCGGCATCCTTCTTCCCGCACCCCGCGAGCACCAGGGCCACGCTCATTATGATCGCGAGTACCCATGTTATCCGGCGCATGACATCATCCCCTTAACCTGTTTTGAATGCATTGATTAGTACATGTCTATGAGGGACAACACCGCAATATGCAGACGGGCATGACAAGCATGACAAGAGGTTCGAATTAGCCGTATGGACGATTCAATAAAGGAACTGGCTGCGGACGTGCAGAATTGTTTTAGGCAACGCTTATTGAAGGGGGTACAAGTTATGCAGGGATTTATTTTCAGGAAAGATTACAGAGAAAATGAGGTGCTCCGAAAGAGCCTGTCCGGGCTTGCCGCCAGCAGCTTTGGAATAAGCTTCGAACAGTGGTATCAGGAAGGGTTCTGGAATGAACGGTATATTCCTTTTTCTTATATCGAGGATGAGCAGGTGATTGCGAATGTTTCAGTCAATGTGCTGGACTTGATCATTGACGGCCAGCAGAAAAAGGCGATCCAGATCGGAACCGTAATGACGCATCCGGATTACCGGCATAAGGGCTTGTCTGCCAGTCTGATGAATAGGGTAGTGGAGGAGTATGCGAATCAGGTTGATTTTATGTACCTTTTTGCCAATGATACGGTGCTCGATTTCTATCCGAGGTTTGGCTTTATCCCGGCGCAGGAGCAGCTCTTCTCTATCGACTATACTTCAGGCAGCACCGACTCCGCGGGGATCCGGAAATTAGACGGGACTCAGCCGGATGATCTAAACTTTATCCGCACATTCGCAGCGCAGCGATTGCCGGTATCCCGGCGTTTTGGAACAGACGGCACGCTCGGGCTGCTGATGTTCTACTGCCTGAACGTCTTCAGTGACGACCTCTATTACCTGGAGAACGAGGACGTATTAGCTATTTGCAAGCAGGAAGGCAAGGAGCTGAATATTTTCGACATTGTGTTTACGAAAGCCATTGATATTCAAGCTGTTTTGGCTAAGCTGGCCAGCAGTGAAACTGAAAAAATAGTTTTTCATTTTACTCCGGATTACATAGGGATTGAAGCAGAAAGCACACCTTACCCGGGCGGCTTATTTGTGAGAACCTGCGGCAACTCTTCATTTCCGGCCCACATGAAGCATCCAGCTACATCTATCGCCTAGAAACTGGAAGTTAGGGCGAGTCAGCCGCAACCCCGGGATCTGCTATGTTTAGAGAGTCATGAATTGCCCAAACCGGGCCAGAAACTCTTCCTTCTCTTTGTAATCCGGCATGACACTCCCGAGGCGGCGCCAAAAAGACCGGTCATGATTCATATGCAGCAGATGACACAGCTCATGGATAATCACATAATCAATAACCTCGACGGGGGCCATCGCCAGGCGGTAATTAAACGTCAGTTTCTTGTCCGCACTGCAGCTCCCCCACTTGGTTCTGGATTCAACGATTTCGATCGTCTTCGGTTTTACCCGGAGCTGATTCTGATAAACGGTGATCCGTTCCGCGACAATCTTCTTCAGACGGGCAAAATAGAACTTCTTGAGTTCCAGCTTCAGCTTCTCCGCATCCCATTCACCGATGTTAATCAATTCATGCAGCGGGTATTCCTTTCCAAGGTAAAGAAACTTCTCTTCCTCCTGATATTCCTTCGCCTTGGGTGCCTGCCGTGCCTCCCGGCCCTTGCGCAGCTTGTCCAGAATCCATTCGCCGTGCCGCTCCACCGCGCCCAAAATCATTTCGTTGCTTGTCCCCTTAGGGGCTTTTACCGTAATCAACCCAATTGCATCTATATGAAGGGAGATCTTCTTCCGCTTCGCGTACTGTACATGGATTTGAATCATTTCATCCTGTAACTGAATCTGCATAGCCACCATCGCTTCTATAAATATTCTTTCCTCCACTGTAACATGTTTGCCAGCACAGCATACAGAGTTTCATAGTGCGCCCCTCTTCACACATCACAAATAAAGAAGAGTCCACGGTGGACTCTTCTTTACCCAAAGTCATTAATGAATAGAACGTTGCGGGCTTACTCTTGCTGTAATCCAAGCTGGATCAGCTGGTAAGCATAGATCATGTAGAATCTATTATTCGCGAAAAACAGATCATCATAAGTTACGCCCGGCTGCGACTCTTCTATTACCAGGGGATTGGCGAACGAATATACTAATGCATAGCTTTTCCGGTCCATAACGGTCAGGGCGGTTTCAGTGTTCATTGTGTGCTTAGGAGAGATGTTAATGTACTTGCTGTCTATTCTTAACCGGTAGGCTGCATTACTCACTAATGGGTTCAGTGCAGAATGGTACAGCTGCTCTCCGGCGGCGTTCATTGCATAGAATCCCGTATTATTGGCGAACAACAATTTGCCGTCCACGATATAAATGGCGTCTGTGGTGGGGTCTATGGACTTTGTCCATTTCTGTTTCCCTGTTTTATCGACGGCCACGAGCAGGGATTTCGTCTTGGATTCAGCTACTTTGGCAATGTACGTCTCTTGATTCAGCTTCTCCACCTGCTCCACCGTCCAGTTCTTGTTCAGGGGATAGCTCATTTTTTTCTTCAGATTCCAGTCGATCACATCAAAAGATAAAGCCCGTCCCTCATTGTTGTAGTTCAGCGTCAAATACTCATTCAAGACCACCGTGCGGATAGAATTGGAAGCAAGCCCCTTGATCTTGCTCAAATCCTTCTTCCAGGCAACAGTGCCATTGAGATTAACCGCTGTGACTCTCGAATCATCGTATACGATTAACCGGTTGTTGGCCAATCCGTAGATTTGCACATTCTCAGGAAATAAAACCTGCCAATTCAGCTTCCCCTTAGGACTGATAGAATACAGATAAGTCTCATTGGAGAACTGTTTCAGACCCGCAGCAACTACGCCGTAGAGATTCCCAGCCTGATCAAAAAACACCCCGGCCCCTAACTTATATCCCCCATAAATGGAGAGCTTCCATTGGATCGTAAAGGTCTGGGGATTGACCGCCACTATGTACTCCTGCAGCATTTGACCCTTCTCATTGCGGGGATTATGGCCGTATAGCGGCACCTTGAAATACATAAGGCCATTCACGGTTCCCAGGTAATTATATTCTACTGAAGAGATGCCAAATTGGATCTCCCCCTGTTTCTCCAGCTTCTGCTCCTTCTGGCTTGAGGGGTTCACGGCTTCTGCAGAAGCCGGCGGGTATTGAAGTGAAACAAAGATAAGGATAAGCGCGCACACGAGCTTCATTGCTTTTTTCATTCTTTTCTCCTCATATCAAAGGTATGAACAGGCAGGACCGGGTTAGATCAGGCGGGCGATCTTTTCGATCTCCACTGCAGAAGCGGCTAACTGCTGCATGGACGCGGTGATTTGCTCCGTTGCCGCAGCCTGGCGCTCGCTCTGTGCCAGACAATCCAACAGGGTTGCATCCATCAGGGTAATGTTCTTCTTGATCGCCTGCAGGATGCTGGCGATTTCTTTGGCAGAGGAGGCGCTGGAGACCGACATCTTTCGAATCTCCTGCGCTACTATCCCAAATCCCCGGCCATGCTCGGCGGCATGTGCAGCTTCGATTGCGGCGTTCAGGCCCAGCAGATTGGAGTTGTCCGCCACTTTTTTGATGAAATCCAAAATCTCATCCGTACTATGCAGTTCTTCGACAACCTTCTGGCCGAGCAGCTTAAGATCGCTTACGGTATTCGCCAAATCAGAAGCGGTTCCGGCTATTTCCCCGGAGGTGGAGCTTATCTCTTCAGAGGTTGTTGCCAGAGTATTGGCCGCATCGCTTAACGTTTCTTGATTGTGCAGGCTGATCCCAATGGTAAAAACACCGATAACCTTCCCATCTTGCCCCTGAATCGGCATGGACGAAGATTTGAAGGGCAACCCGTAGATTTCCTTCGGAATATTTGCACTAACCGTCTCGCCGGTGTCCAGCGATCTTCGGATCCCGCCATTCTGCGGAACCGGCATTCCCTCTTGAATGCGGATATCCAGCTCATTCCCCGGCAGATAATAGATGAACTTGTCCGAATCGGCTAATGCGAACATGACATCCAGCGGAAACAAGCGCTGCACGAGCGGCAACGATATTCTCAAAGCATCCAGTAATTGTTCAATCTCTATTTCATTTTGACTCTTCACGACACAACAGCTCCCAATACAGGATTTTAGATCATTATAGCATGAAGGAAAATGCAACCGACAAGGCATTTAGTCCTTGCTTTTGGGTTGATCTGTTGCGTATTTATCCTGCCATAATTAGATAAAACTATGAAACCAGAAAGAAACGTTACCCTCTTAATAGAGAAGGTAACGTTTCTGCGGGAAATTGGCCTCTTAACGATACATTGATTAGACTGAAAACTTCGAAATACTTTCCTGAAGCTCTTGAGCAAGCTCAGACAGCATTCTTGAAGCCGCTGCAATTTCCTCCACACTGGCCAACTGCTCTTGCGCCGAGGCAGATACGTCATAGGTCCCCTCGGAGGAGGCCAATGTGATCCTGTTGATCTGCTCAAAGGCAACTACCAGCTCATGAGTTTCATGCGACATTGCTTGGGAAGCATCGGAGACGCCTCCAATCTGTTCATTGATTTCTTGTATGGAGGCTTCGATTTCGGCAAAGGATTGCCCGGCGGTTTGGACGGCATAAATGCCGGCCTCCACTTCCTTCTCCCCTTGACTGACTATTACGAGGGTCCGGCTTGTCTCCGATTGAATCGAATGAATCACCTCAGAGACGCGTTTCCCGGATTCTGCAGTCTTCTCCGCAAGCTTGCGCACCTCACTGGCTACTACAGCAAAACCCCGTCCATGCTCTCCTGCTCTCGCTGCTTCAATCGCCGCATTTAGCGACAGCAGGTTCGTCTGATTCGCTATATCCGTAATAATCGCAATGATTTCGCCGATTTCTCTGGAGCTTTCGGCCAAGGTGCTGACCACTCCTGAAACCTCACTTACATTTTTTGATACAGCCGATATTTGGTGAATTGCTGATTCAACCGCCTGAATCCCTTTGGTGGCCAGGTCGGATGCTACATCCACCGATTCCTTGACATGAATGGAACGCTCCGCAATTTGCGCGGCCTCTCCATCCATCTTCTGAACAAGCGCAACGCTGGCTTCGATGCTGTTCACCTGCGTCTGCGCTCCTTCTGCTAATTTCTCCGTAATGGACGCAACATGCTCCGTAGCTTGTCCCGTTTGTTCCGCGCTGGCTGTCAGCTCTTCCGATGAGGCGGCAACATGCTCCGCATTCGTGCCCACTTCCCGGATCAGATCACGCAAGTGGTTGCCCATGTTATTGAAGGCCTCAGCCAATTGCCCAATCTCATCCTTATTCTTGATCTCCACCAGGGTATTCCGCAGATCCCCTCCGGCAATTTGAACCGCCATCTTCTGGAGCTTCTGGATCGGGTTCGAGATCGCCCTGCTGATCAGAGCCGCGGCCAGAGTTCCCAGAAGCAAGGCTGCGCCTGTCAATGCAATGACCAGCTTCTTAGTAGCCGATACATCACTGAAGGTTGTATTAGCTTCCAGCTCCAGTTCCTCCTCTTGAAGCTTAACAAACCGTTCTGCCGTACTGCTGAATTTACTTAGAACAGGTCCCTGCGTTTGCAGGATCTCCAGATAATCGCTGTTATTCCGCTTTTTACTGTCGATAACTTGCATAGCAGTACCGCTGTAATGCTCCTGCAGGAGATCGAGTCCGGCGAGGATTTGTTTGTCATCACGATCGGTAGTGAGCAATTTCAGCTGACCAAGAGCAGTGCGGAACTGATTCTTCGCTCCCTCAAAGTCAGCTACTTTGGACTCATCTCCATCAATCAGGAAACCGCTGATGCTTGCCCTTTCCTGCTCCACTGCAATTCGCAAATCCTTGATCAGTTGAACCGATTGGGATTTGTTCGTCAGAAGTTGTGTGTAGGTATCATTGACCTTGGAAAGGTAAAAGTAGCTGGTGAAGGCTACAACCAGCAGGAGGATCAGAATCAGACCGAACCCGCCGTATAATTTATTTTTAATCGTCATGTTTCTGAGTCTGCTCATTTCGCTGCCCCCTTATCTGTTGTGTCCAGAATTGAGGTGGCTTCTGCCCGATAACTCTTAGCTGCTTGTTCCGGGGTTATGCTGCCGTCCAGCACACGTTCCAGGATGATTTTATAGGCATTGTCAGCAATCAAGGCGCTGCTTGGAGCAGGAGGATCGATTGGGGATGAATGAGTCTTGAGATAGTCAAGCAGCTCGTACTGTTGTTTTCCCCCTTCATCCAGCTTGCCGGAGAGCTGTGCAGCAATCACAGTGGAAACAGGAACTCCCCGTTCTCCCTTCAGAATGTCATTGGCTGCCGCATTATTAATGAAGAAATCAATGAATTTGGCCGCTTCTTCCGGATATTTAGAATAGGACGACACCGCGAGGAACATGGAGGGTTTGATAAAGCGCCCTTCTTTGTCCCCGGCCTTCGGCAGCGGCAGCAGCTTGATGGTTCTTCCTGCCTTGCTGCTCAAGATTGTCGATGCATTGCTGGAAACGGAGAAGAAGGCCGTCTTCCCGGTTATTACCGGATGATTCTCATCATTGCTGACTCCCTTAAATGAGCCTATCAATCCTTCCTCTGTCCATTTTTTATAGAGGGTGAAATAATCCGCCAGATCTTTGTCATCAGCATATCCAAGAGCCGTTCCCTCCGCATTGTACATGGATACACCTCGGGTTCTCAGAAAATAACTCACAGCAAACATATTCCCCATCGGATAGAAATCGGGATCATCTATAGTTTCTTTTAGTTCTACAAGTGTCTTGTACAGCTCATCTATTGTATAGTCCTGGGAAGGTGCCTTAATGCCCGCCTCCTGAAGAAATGCCGGATCATAGATCAGAGCTTCTGAATTAATGCCGATATTGACCGCGTATAATTCATCATTTTTCATGCCTGGAGCCAGGTACTCCGGGGGAACATCCGATATGGAAAGACTCTTATTCTTAATATAAGGGCCAAGCGGTTCAATGAGATCCCGATTAATATAATTGAATATAAATCCATAATCCCCCTGAATAATATCAGCAGCCTTCTGATCAGCCGTATCCATAGCCAGACGAGAAGACAGCGCATCTGTACCCGAGAAATCCTCCGTCACAATCTTGACACCCGGATGCTCCTTCATATACAAATCAACTACCTTCTGCGTGTCCTCTTTGCGTTGCTCTTTCCCCCACCACACAAACTTCAGTGTAACCTCCTGAGCTGCTGCCTCTTCCTTGTTTCCGTCACCGGAGTTGCTGCAACCTACAATTCCTGTTAGGACCAGGAGAACCCCACACACCTTCAATAACCCCCATGCTTTCTTTCCCCTCATAAAAGCCACCGCCCTATCTATCTAATGATGTCGAATAAACAATAATAATGTAGTATTTTGCATACTCAACAACTGTTTTCTTTATCGGAAAGTGATTCTGCTTTATGAACAGATAAATGGAAACGGCTTCGCCGTCCTCAAAAGGACGGTATCCGTTTCAGCGAGAAATAGAAGGATAAATTATAACGTGAAGCATATAAATTCTTATCTTTTAACAAAAAAAGCCCGCACTCTGCACGGACTCCTCATCTTAATATGTATCCAGTTTTGGGGACAGCTTCATGAATCCTTTAACATTCCTATGATGATAAACGTAGAAATATAGAGCACAAACATAATGGCCAGCACGAGGCGCATCCGGCTTTTGTTCTTCACATATTTATTCATCAAAAACATAATGACAGCTATTGCAGCAACGCTCAGAATTGTGATGATATTGTTCATCCAAACTCTCCTTTACAGTAGATTCAGCTAAGTATATAGGGGAAATTAATTCATTTATATAAAAAAGAGCATAAATATTGTATTTTATTTCATTTATTTGGATCTAGATTTGTAAGAGGTGCGACATTTTATGTCGTACCTCTTGTTTTATACTACGAAGGTACCATTCAAACTGTGAAATGAGGTTCAAGATTATGCCGAAAACAAAACGGGGCCGCGTACTTTGGAACTTGCCGTCACGGGGCCGGGGGACATGCCCGATCTGTGAAACTACGCGCATTAAGCTGCTCTATCCAAAAGTGAAGAGTGATGGAACCGGAATTAAGGTATGCAAGCGGTGCAGTAAAGCGCCGCAAGTCAAAGTTGATGCTATAACAGGCTAAGCGTATCCTTAGTCGGGGATGCCTCTCTCTTTTATGCGCATATGCATAAGACAGGTGCAGGCATCCTTGTTTCATTCCGCCGGGTTCCTTATACTCGAAATAAACAAACACAGGGCCAAGCTCTGATTCCCATAATCATGAAAGGGAGCGTCTTACTTGAGCCATATCCACCGTATTCAATGGTTCGACCAGCAGATTAAGGCGGGACGTTATCCGAACAGCAATCATCTGGCCGGGCAGTTCGAAATCTCCAAGCGCCAGGCTCAGCGGGATATCGAATACATGGCCTCTTCTCTCCGGGCTCCGCTGCAATATGTGGCGAAGCAGCGCGGATATTGCTATGAGGATGACAGCTTCATGCTTCCTTATCTCTATATGACCGATCAGGAAAAGCAGATTCTGAAATATTTGGCTTACCGCTACAGCCGGTATAATTACGAGAATGGAGTGGCAGTACGGCGGATTGGCAGCCTGCTGGAGCGGCTTACCGATGATCAGGAGCCGGGTGCAGAGGCACAGCTGCCGATTTTCACGGTAAATGTACATGTACTGCAGTATATTGAGCTGCTGGAGCATGCCATCAAAGAATGTATAGTTGTAAGAATTGTTCATGATGGGCAGGAGGGTGAACAGGAAATCTGCCCGCTGAAGCTTGTTAACCACTACGATGATGACCATGTCATTGCCAAGACGGCAGAACATAGTCCGCCCCAGCACTTCCGGCTATCCTCCATCCGCTCTTTGAAGCTGACTGAGCGGCGGTTCAATGGAGAAGCCGACGGCGGACTGCGGCAGGATCAGGTCCGAAAGCTCAAGCCTTTTACGGCACAGATCCGCCTGGCTGCTCCGCCCAAAGGAGGATCATGGCTCGGATTTCCGGTACATCCTATAGATAAAGACATTTACGAAGTCGATTTTTTCGATCCGGAGATGTTCGTGCAGCATCTGCTCACTACAGAATGGCTGCAAATACTGGCCCCCCAATGGCTGCAAGTCAAAATAAGCAGCAGATGCCAAGCGATGCTTGATTTGCTGAATCCACAGGAGAATCCAAGTGAACCTTAATAATATTCAGATGAAACGTGAATCGAAGTCTTTTACAGACGCCTTATATGCCATCCTGACAGCCGCGCAGCGGTTTGAAGGACCGAAGTATATGCTCTCCGGGCTTAGCGGTATGGCCTTCAAATTCTCGGTGCACCGCAGGCTTCAGCCTATGTCGGTTACGGCATACGGGCAGTGGGGAAATGAGCATGCACCTGCTATTGATAATCTGGGGATTCACACGGCCTATGACGGCGGACGTACAAGGCACTGCTCGTTCGAAGTGTATCAGCAGGATGCCATCGCTTGGATCAAACAAAGCATAGATGCCGGTGTGGGAGCGTTGTACTGGATTCCGGAGTTCGGGGTAATTCACGGCTATGATGATGCGGACAGGGTATTTTATCTGCAGGACGGCTGGTCCGGGGAGAGCCAAGTGGTGTTGTATGACAATTTCGGCATCAACTTCACCTCCTTCTGGTACTGCCAGGTGTTCGGCAATCAGGTAGAGATTCCCTTGAAGGATGCGGTGCTCGAATCTCTCCGTCTGGCACTCTATGACTGGGAGACACCTTACAAAACATGGCCGGATAAGGAAATCGCCTCAGGCCGGCTCGCCTATCCATACCTGATTCAAGCCTTGAAGCTGGGAGACTATGATTCTTCGGGTGCCGCATATATTCTGGATTCCTACGTATACGCACGAAGGGAGATCAGGGATTATTTGCAGGAAGTACATCAGCTGATCCCGGGACTGGATGAAGTTCATCACATATACAGTGAATTGGCAGACCTAATGACGGAAGAACTTGCAGTGTCTCTGCCCTCCTTTCATGAAACAGGTCAACTGGCGGAGCACCGTCAAGCCTCATTATGTGCAGCGCTGGCCAAAGCTGAGGCCCTTGAAGAACGCGCAATGGAACGGGTCCGGATTATGTCCGAACGTTACCCTGACCGCAAACGTTCTATTGTGCCCAGATGGGGCGCACATTCGGCAAGGTAATATTTTAGAGCAGGCCATGAACAAGAACGGCGGAAAGAAGGAATTTATTCATGAGTAAAGTCATTCTCCATTCGCTTCAATACCGCCTGGAATCACATTCGTTTACAGATGCCCTATACGGTATTTTAACAGAGAAAGGCTGGTTCACTTTGCCGAAATGTATGTTGTCCGGAATGTCGGCTGCCTGTTTCCGCTTCTCCGTTCACAGGCAGCTCCATTCCGATTCGGCCACAGCCTACAATTGGATGGCGGAGCATCTTGTAGCTTGTGACCTGATTGGAGTAACAGCCTCCCAAATGGGCGGATTTAATTTCACACCTACCTTTCCTCTCTACCAGCAGCAGGCCATCTCTGATATCAAAGCATGCATTGACCGCGGAACGGGCGCAGTGGTATGGAAAGACCGGTTTGTTATTGTGAACGGATACCATGAACAAGAGCAGCTATTTTATTATTTGGACGGGGTAGTCGAATCCTGCCAGGAACTCCCCTACTTAGAATTGGGGAGGAATCTATCTCCGTATGTCTACTATCAGGTCTACGAGAAGCAGATCGAGATAGATGTGCTGCAGGCCATTAAAGAATCTTTCATACAAGCGGTCTTCAAAGCGGAAACCCATGACATCATGCTGCCGGAGTCCGGTTATGCATGCGGGCTTGCGGCTTATGATGCCATTGTAGAAGCACTTCGTTCCGGCGGCTATGACGCTGAAGGAGCCGCCGAAACATTCTTTGTCTACGCTGCTGCCAAACAAGATGCGGCAAAGTATGCACAGGAAGTCCTGGCGTACTGGCCAGCTGCAAAAGAGATCGCCGCACATTATACCCGGTTGTCGGAAATATTCGAGGTGATCACGCAGGTTGAACTTCATACGCAACCTCTCCCGCCCTCCGGGTTAAAAGAACTAATAACCTTATTCGACGATGCCAAGGCAGCCGAAACCGCCGCCATTCAATCGATCCGTCACTTGCTGCGTGAACCCATTGCCAATCGTTTTCACGATATTGGACTACGCTGAGCAGAAGCAGGTACGCTTGACAACAAAGTTATAGCTTCTATATATTTTAAGAACTATAACAAATTGGAGCGTGCCTATGAGCCCAGAAGAAGAGAAAACATTAGCTATCCATCAGGTGATGGATAGAATGGCAGCCGTCCAGCATAAATCCCAGGCCTTCGTTGACAGAATTAACAGGCAGGAATCCTTGACCCAGAATCAAATTATGCTGTTGTTCCAACTGCGGCTTACGGGAAAGCTGAATATCACCGATATCTCTGAACGATTCGTCATTACGCCGGGAGCTGCCTCCTCCATGTGCGATAGATTGGAAGAGGCGGCTCTAATTGAACGGGTACGTACCAAGGAAGACCGCAGAGTGGTCAATATCATACTTACGGAGCAAGGGGAACGGCGGATTCTTGATCTGTTTGACCGTTTCGCTACCGCAGAGCTGGACAAGATTGCGGATACACTCTCCAAAATTCAAATACTGATGGACGAAATTATTGAATAGCTCTCTTATCTGCGCAAGCACCGCCTCAGGCTACTGAAAGGCGGTGCTTTTTGAATGGATCATTATTTTATTGACTATATATTATTATATGTATATATTATAATTATTAAAATAACATCCGGCAAAAGGGGGCTCTACTCATGATACATCTGGACAAACACACTTCGGAAACAGATGCGTTGAATCATCCTCCGCTTAAAGTAAGAGGGTCTCTCATCCGCCGGGAGGATATCACCTCTGCCTCCGTAGATGTATTCGGTCACTTGAAAGCGCTGGGCAGGGTTACGACGGGACGACTGAAAGTGTCTGGAGAATGCTCTATAACAGGTGCCTGTCTTGCTGCGAAGGTAGAGAATTTCGGAAGCCTGCGTTTACACAGCCTGCAAGCCGAACATATCCGTTCCTCCGGATATGTTGCGGCATCGGAAGCAATCCATACGCTGACCTTTCTGGGGGAAGGCGCTGTGCGAGTGAACAGCCTTACCGCGAAGGAATCCATTACGATTCTGCTCGGTTCTTCCTGTACTGCGGATCAGATCAGAACGGACGGAACCCTGATAGTCAGGCGCTCATCTCTGCTGCTTAAGCGCCTGATGGGACCGTTCCGCAAATTCACTGCCCGCTTGATTCAAGGGACAGCCATTGAGCTGGAGCACACCACAGCTGAGCTTGTGTGCGGGGAGCAGATCCGGGTTGGACCCGGTTGCGATATTCAGGAAATCCGCTACAGCGGAAGTTTGCATGTTGACCCGAAATCGAAAGTAGGCAGAGCTGTGCATACGAACGGATCTGGAGGGCCTGTATCATGAGCAGAGCAGCCGCATGGATCCCGACCCAATACAGCTGCCTTCCTCGGTAAAGGCTTCACCCTCCTCGATGCCTCCGAAGCTGCCTACGGTATGTGAAACCCTGAATCCTGGAGGTCATCTTTCATACTCAATTATGGTTTCTCCGCTCGAGGCATCCTGAATCTCGCCGATCCGGATGAACCCCAGCTTCTGATAGAGATAATGATTTCTGACTGCCCAAGAGGGCGTGTCCAATGTCCATTTCTGTGCTGAGGGATAAGTATCAAACAGGAAGCGGAAGGCCTCCTGGCCGTAGCCTTTATTCTGATAATGCGGATCCATATAAATCCGGCCAAGATGACATTCCTCTCCGCCGGGAGCAGGAAAGACGATCATTCCGCCAATAATGGCATCATCGGCAAGCAGCTTGTAATAGTGGCCCTTCTGCATCATCTCTGCCTGCCAGGCGCTGGAATCATAGCCCGGTGGCCCGTCTTCTTCTTTATTTTGGAACTGCCGCGCGTCCTCGTTGAAGGTTTTCTTCTGTATTTCGGCTAAGGTCTTGGCGTCCTGTAGATCGGCTAGTTGAATTTTAAACATATCTTCCGGCTCCTTTGTCTTGTTCAGCTTATTTTTATTACTCAATGGGAAAATAGATATCCATCACCACAGATTCCCCGGTCTCCTGTACTTCCTCTAGCCAGTAACGCTCTTTGTCACATGCTGCTTGGTATCCCCTGCTGTTCACCCAAGCCGCGAGCTTCTTCCAGCCGAGGGGTATACGCTCAAAGGGATCGGCAAAGGGCTCCGTAATCCGTAATATTGCGTACCTGCAGCCCTCCACATGCTTACACGTTATGCCTTCAGCCAGTGCCGGAATATCCTGATTGAGTACAACCCAATATTCATACCCCCGCAGGCCTTCCTGCTGCTGTTCTTCAGACACAGGAACATCAAAACCAAACCTTCTTGTCCCGGCGCCGATTCCCGTTTTCGCTGACCACTCACTTATAAATGTGATGACCTCCGCCTCAGGCTCCTTGCTGATTCTTACGCCGCTGGCGGTATTCATCGTGTGGAGACTGTCAATTCTGACCTCACTTAAATAACCCATTGGAATGCCTCCAGTACTGTGGTTTAAGCTTTCCTCTAACAACGGTTTGGGAGGGATGGAGTAGTTAGCACTCCGGCATCTGCTTGGAATTTGGCCGAACTCCTGCAGAAATGCCCTGCTGAACGCACGCTCGGAGCTATATCCGTAGTCCAGGGCAATATCTAGAATCCTTCTTCCACGAATCAGTTCATTCATCGCATGGCAAAGCCGTCTCCTGCGGATATACTCCATTAAGGTGATATCCAGATGAATAGTAAACAACCTGTGGAAATGAAATTTCGAGAATCCGGATACGCGCGCACAATCCTCAATCGTAATCGGACCTTTTAGATTCTCTTCAATGTAATCAATTGCTTTCTGCATATACTCCGTATACCCCAAGCCGTTCACATCCTCGTTGCAACGATTACTTTCATTATAATCACCCGGCAAACGGACTACCGGACATTTATTGCTAAGTCCATTTATAGCGAGAAGCATATAAATTCTATATTTAAACAAAAAGATCCCCCGTTAAGGAGATCCCCTGTTCCGCTGCTCAGCGGATTGATTCAGCAATCTGCATGATTTCTTCGCGGTCTAAACCTTTGGTGCTCAAGCTGTATAATACGCCGTCTGCTTCCCAATCCAAGCTTTTGCTATTCATTAACACTGCGTCGATCCCGTTCACCTTCACCTGCTCGATCTTGCCGTCGGTCGACATCTCATAGGCTGTTTCATGATCAGCATAAGACTGCTGCATCCAGATCTTTACGCCTTTCTTCTCACTGGTGAAGATCAAGTCGGCATATTTCCTGCTGATCCCATCCTTTCCCTTGTACAGCTCTCCGTGGTCAAAAGCAATGCCTTCAGGTAAATATTCCGGCAGCTTCACTTCAAAAACCGTGTATTGGTTCAGCTCTGCAACTGTCTTGACACTGAAAATACCAGCCGCTTTTTCCTTATCAAGCACATCCTGCTCCTGCTGTGTGACAGGTTTGCCGTCTACAAAATCCACAATCGGCTCGCCGTCCGCCGTAAAGATCTGCCCCCTCTCTATCTCCTGGGCAAAGGATACTACCGGATGGCCGTCCTTATCATAAATCTTGCCTTTCATCTCTTCCGGAATTTCAGGGATCTGGTCCGGATCCATCTCATTCGCGATGATATGTCCCAGATTAATGGTCTGAAGCACCCGGCTCAGAACCTCCTGTGCAAAGGATGGCTTGACCACAGCTCCGCTTACCGCAAATGCTACAAGCAGCGAAGCCGCAATCATTACCGGCCGTTTGAAGCTGCGGGAAGAGCTCCTTCTGGAACCGGCCTGCACTTTGCCGGCCCGGCTTCTAACCTTGGACCAAACTGCCTGCTGATCCGTATTGCGGCTGAAATCATGTTCGGCCAACACTTGTCCAAGCTCAAGCAGCTCGCGGTATTCTTCGGATCCCTTCCATTCACCAGAGCCTGCTTTGTGAACACCGTTATCCATATCCATCGCAAAACGTTGCGCGGTATCCTTGTTTTTCACAGTTCATCCACACTCCCTATTTCAGATTTGAGTTTTCTCATACTTCGGTAGAGAATCACACCTACATTACTCTCGGAAATCCCTGTGAGCAGAGCGATCTCTTTATTTTTCAAATCGGCACCGAATTTAAGCGCTACGACATTCCGCTCCTTGACAGCCAGCTTGTCCAGCGCATGATTCAGCCTCGTATTTCGTTCTTCCTCCAGCAGCAAATCCTCGGGGCTTTTTTGCCGGACACCAGTTCCATAACTGTATCCAGTGAGAACAGACGGGTTCTCTTCCGGCTTCTGTAATAATCGTTCACAACATTTCTGGCGATGGCAAACAGCCACACTTCAAAGGGCGCTTTCTCACCGGAAAAGCTGTCCAGCTTAGACAACGTTTTCTCAAATACCAGGCTCGTCAGATCCTCAGCCGTATAACGGCAGCTGACCCTGTAAGCTATATAGTTATATATCCGCTTATAGTAGGTTTCAAAAATCGTTGTAAACTGCTGGTCTGTCTCCGTATTTTCCTGCATTCTCTCTAGAATAAAAGGCTGTAACAATGCGCGCTCTTGCATCCCTTAAGCTCTCCCTTCCTGCAAAATTTCACTTGGCCAAGTAATTTACTCCAGCTAATACGCGTGTACACGCAGTTTCATTACAGGATTGGGAAATTATTACGAATGAATATTTTATGGTATAATTAACCAAATCTATGATAGGTTTGCTGAAATGGAGGATTTGAAATTATGGTAATTGTATTTGCAGCGTTACTGTTAATAGCTACTCTAGTTGCAGCGTATCGTGTAAGCAGCGGGAAATCCAGAAAGAGAAAATTAATCATTTGGGGGATCACCCTCATGGTGCCTGTCTCTCCCTTGGCATCATGGATGATTTCTTTGCTCTATGCGGACTTTGTTGCACATGATGGATTTGCAGGGATTGCGCTGCTGCTGCTGCTTCCACTTTTTTTCCTGGCCGGATTGATCGTTCTGCTTACAGGGATTTTTCACAAAAAAGAAACGGGCACTGTGTAGTTCCCAGCGGACCGTTTCTTTTCCAACAACTATTAATTATACATTATTATCTAATTTAGTATATTTATTGATCAACTCATCCAATAACATAGATTGTTTAATTACACTCGGGTGCAGCAGGCCAAACTGCTGTTCCATCTGATTTAGTCTGGCCCGCTCCACTTCAATCTGTTTCTGGATGACTTCTATCTCGTTCATTAGCACTACCTCCCGTAAATATTCTAGAGGTTTATGTCAAAATATAGGTGAAGTTGTACAATGCATCAACGTATAAAAATACGCCGCTTGCGGTTTAGTTCCCGTTAGGCGGCGGTAAAGAGTCGACAAATATAAATTTCAGAGGCGGAAACGGAATTACCGTAAACAGACCGAGGCGGTACAAGAATACTTACTCTTGTACCGCCTCGGTCCGGTTCCAGCCATGCTTCACAGTTTAATCTTTTCTAATAAGCCGAGCAGCTGCTCCTTCTCTTCCGGTGCGAATTCCTCATAGACCGCTGCCAGCAGCGACTCCGATACGGCTTCAAATATCGGCTGAAGCTCCCGGCCTTTCGCCGTAAGAGACAAGCGAAAGATCCTCCCATCTCTTTGATCCTGCTCCCGCTGGACGTATTCCATGCGCACCAGTTTATCCACCAAAGCTGTAATTGTAGATTTGTCCTTATCAATGTAGCAAGACAACTGATGCATCGTTATGTATTCCTGGACAAACAGCTGGTATAGAATATCTCCGTGCGAGGGGGCGATACCTTGAAGATTGTGTTTTTTCAATTCCCGTTCGATGAACTTATTGCCACGCCGGTGAATGCGGCCAATGACCGCGAGTACATTATTTTCATTCATAATCCCATGTTAATTTTAAGCAAAATATGTGTCAAGCCTTTCCCCGTAAAGCCGCACTTCCCGGCGTAGATTTCTTCAATATTCCGCTTCCAGCCGGTGAATCCCTGTCGATCAGGGTGTGATTCTGGGTACCTTCACTACGTTGGCCGCTGGCACCTGACCCATTCGTAACAGCCTTGTTGTTGCTTTGTTAACAGATCGTGATCTGAAAGCAGGTGTTTTACTATATAATAAAATAGACTGGAACGTTTATACTTTGGAGGTTAACCTATGAAAAAATTATTCGGCGCTGCCGCGATCGCCCTGTTTATTGCAGGATGTACGGCTGCGTCTCCTATAGATACTGCTTACGCCGCATCCCCCTTACTCCTTGCTGTGGATGGACAACCTGCTCTCACACCACTTCATCCCTTCTATTCCGGAGGAATCTTGTATGTACCCGCAAGAGTCTTGCTCGAATATTATCCCTGCCAATTGATCTGGGACAATGTCCGTAAACAACTGACCCTCAGCGATATCAGCTCCAATACAGTCCTTACACCCGGCAGCTCAGCCATGCAAATCACCTATACACAAACAGACGGCAGCAATGAAGAAATGCAGGAAGGACCCGTCATCGTGAAGGACGGACATAACTATATCCCGGCTGATACATTGTATGATCTTACCGGAGCTGAAAGTAAGTTTGAGACCATAGGGAATACAGTATCCATTGTGCCCGGAAGTGTCAGCACGACGGTTCGGGTTCCTAAGGAGCCTCTTGCTGTTGCAGCGAACAACTCCAAGGTCAAGCTATACACCGCGCTTAAGAACGGCGACACTTATAAAGGATTCATACTTGAAGTGAATGGCCGGAAACATAACTTCAATTGGTCGGCTCCAAGAATCTACAACTCTCCGCCCGAGCTTCACTATGCCGATGTCGATAACGACGGGAGGCCGGAAGCAATCGTCATTCTTACGCAGGGTACCGGAACCGGAATTGTTGCGCAGGAGGTCCATGTCGTAAAGCCTGAACTGTGGAAAGAGCTAACCCTCCCTGCAGCAGATAAGGCAGCTGCAGCTGCCGTTACCTCCAGTCTGGCCATCGATCAGAAGGATGTGCTGATCCGCCTTGAGGTCAAAGGAACGGCACCGTCCAAGCTAACGCTGCGGCTTCCCGGCCGTGCAACGGATTACGGTTTGGATTATTTCGGCAAGGAGGCAGGAATCGGAGCTGTTACCTATTACCAAGTGGAGGGCGGCAAACTGAAGGCAGAGACCAGTGTAATGGTCGGAATGCAAGAGAGTATAGGAACACTCATGCTGGAGTACAAGGCAGGCGGGAAGGGAATGGAACTGGGTTCAATCAAATTTGAGCCGGATGCTGCCATTAAGCCGAACATGGAGCCTAAGCAGGGGTAATTGAACAAAATCAAGAGTCTGCCGGAGACAACAGAAGGAGGTTCAAGAAACCAATGATAGATGCCCATATCCATCTAGAGCAATATACTGACATGGAGCTGGAGTCCATGTTGCTTGAGCTGCCAGGACTCGACATCGAATCGCTGATCGCAGTCTCGATGAACCTGGATTCCTGCATCCGCACGCAGAAAATCGCCGCATTATATCCAGTCCAGGTAAAACCGGCCTATGGCTTCCATCCCGAGCAGCCGCTGCCTCAGGAAACCGAGCTTTACGCACTGCTGGACTGGATTGAACGCCATGCCGGAGAAATGACTGCCGTAGGTGAAATCGGATTGCCCTACTATACACGGGCAGAAGCACTGGAGCGGGGCGAAGCCTTTGAGATGGAGCCGTATATCAGGCTGCTGGATACCCTGCTTGGCCTTGCAACCCGCCTGAACAAGCCCGTTGTACTGCATGCCGTATACGAGGATGCTCTGACCGCTTGCGATCTTCTGGAGAAGCACGGCATTACCCGTGCGCACTTTCATTGGTTCAAAGGCCCGGAAGAAGCTATTGTCCGCATGATCGAACGCGGATATCATATTTCCTTCACCCCGGATATTCTCTACGAACCGGAGATCCGCGACCTCGCCCTCCGTTATCCGCCGAAGCTGGTAATGGCGGAGACAGATGGACCTTGGCCGTTCGAAGGTCCTTTTGCCGGGAAGCCCACCCATCCGGCCATGATCCGTGAAGTTGCAGCCGCCTGGGGGGCGCTACATGGTTATTCCGCCTCCCAGGCGGCGGCCATGCTGACTGCGAATACGGCGAGGTTCTATGATTTCTAGATAGAGACACGCTGCCGCCGGAGAAGAAGGATGTGTAATTGCCGGCAAGTCAGAGCTAGCCCTACAGCGGGATTCTTTCTACACGTGACAATTTCTCACCGGTGAATTCCATCCGGTAAATATCCGGCTTCGTAGTCTGCATCAGAAATTCCAGTCCATAGTCATCGGAGAAATACCCCATCATTAAGGCCATCACCAGACCATGGGTGCCAATGACTATGTTTTCTCCCGGGTGCTTCCACAGGATACCCTTAAGGACTTGGACCGCCCGTGCTTGGCATTCGTTATTGGATTCTCCGCCCGGTAAGGCAAAATCCGCGTCTGCATACATCTTTCTTAGCGAAGGATATAATTCGTCTTCTGGCAACGGGCGGTTGCCTTCCATCCAGATTTTTTCTTTCAGCGCTTCATCGGGAACAATCTCCTGACCCAGTTCTTCTGCTAAATGTGCTATCGTCTGTACCGCACGGACATAAGGACTGCTGTAAAATGCATGGATCCCTTCACTCCGCAATCTTGCCGTCACCTGACGGGCATCTGCTTCACCTTTGGGAGATAACCCGCGTTCCCTCTCATCTCCTCCGGTTTTGGGAGACTCTCCGTGCCGTACCATGTAAATGAAAGTACTCATTTCAAATAATCCTCCTGAAATTGTATTGCCGGCATTGAATTCTTACAATAACTGTAACTGCCTACAAGCCTGCGGCTGAAGCATACGCTTCTCCTAACACTTTCGCCGGGAGGATTCCATGTCCTCCTTCAACAAGAAAAATAGACCAACCAAAGGTTTCTGGCTGACCTAATACTACGAAAGAGCCACGCGGGCTTGTTGGATATTTAAGTTGAATATGAGAATCTCTACAGGGGGAAGCTCTACAGGAGAAACCCTACAGGAGAAGCCCTAAGTGTACTTTGTACAGTTATATTAGGGATATTTGCACATATGGGAGAGTTAGTTGTATTCTGTACAGCTAGAAATCGGCTATCCACCGAATTTCGGGCAATCAGCTAATTTTAGCTGTACGAAATACAATTAAAAGTAAAATCAGGCCCTGGGGAGTCACTTTAGCTGTACGAAGTACAACTATAAATCTGCCACCCGGCAAATGAGGCAAAGGGAGAGGTCCAGCTTACCAAAACACAACTAAAATAACTTTAGGGCACTGCTGCCCTACTACCCAATTCGTCCGCAGAACCAGCTTAACTACGCTGTCACGCCCTTTAGAGCCACTTCCACTTCTATCCAGCACACTTCTATCCAGCAGACTAATATCGAGCACACTAATATCCAGCACACTAGCTGACCTGTTCTACAGAACTTACTCTCTCCCGTTTTGCAACTGGCCAGAGCACACGTCCGAACACTATACCGGTCAGACCCAGAACAGCTTGGACGATGCCGAAGTTGACGAAGATTTGACCAGGACCGGCAAGTTCGACCAGCAGACCTCCCAGCAGCGGGGCAACAATCATCACGGCACCGAGGATCGTGCTCTGAATACCGAATACCCGGCCTGTCATATGTGGAGGCGTTTCTTTCTGCAGGCAATAATTAAAGGCCACAATAAACATTCCGTTCCCGATGCCCAGTATGAATCCCAGCAGCAGCACCCAGATTACAGAAGCTCCGGGCTGGAGCAGTCCCAGGCCGAGAACTGAGACGCCGATTAGCACATAACCAGTTCCAAGTCTCCAGCCATACCCCGTTCCCAGCTTCAGCTTGTTCATGACGAGGATGATGAGCACAGCCCCCGCACCGGAAGCGGCAACCATCCAGCCCAGCAAGGATTCATTGGTCGGCGAAACCATCCGGAACAAGCTGGTAAATTGAAAATCAACCATCTGGATCGCCAATGCCCCGGTAAGTCCGAACAGCATCGTATTCAGCAGCACTCGGCTGTGCAGCATAAAGCTCCAGCCTTCCTTCCACATGGTGCGAAGCGGAACCCGTTCTTCCGGTGACTCGGGAACAGGATTTGCCTCTCCCGCAGGAATGTTTCTTACCGAAAGCAGCAGCAGATAGGAGCAGACACGAAAAATGGCATTCAATAAAATGCACCACTGCGGCGTGAGCACTGACAAGGCTAATCCGCCCAGCAGCGGGCCGGCAATTTTGGAGCCTTGATTCACAATGCCGTTAAGCGAGGTTGCCTGAAGCAGCTGGTCCTCCCTGACAATACTCCGGGTCATGGACTGCTGTGCAGGCACATTTAACGTAGAAACTGCTGCGCGCAGCGACAGCAA
The DNA here is from genome assembly GCF_051594305.1 of Paenibacillus sp. IHBB 3054. NCBI lineage: Bacteria > Bacillati > Bacillota > Bacilli > Caryophanales > Paenibacillaceae > Paenibacillus > Paenibacillus sp. IHBB 3054. The sequence goes on from NZ_JBOFBG010000019.1 coordinate 112,810, forward strand.
AGGCAGCAGCCAGACCATACTGGGAGCAAATAATACCAGCACGGTCAGAACCGCGGTGAGCAGATCGCATAACCGCATCAGCTTCAGCTTGTTCATCCGGTCGGCGGCCACCCCTGCCACGGAGCCGAGCAATACGCTCGGCAGCGCTATGGCTACCGGAATCAGCGCCAGCATCAGCGGGCTGGCCTGCCAGCGGTAGCCGACAAGCACTTGAATGGCCAGTGTATCGAACCAATCGCCAAAGGTTGCCGTGGCGAAGGCGCTGTATACACGCATGTATACTTTGTTATGCAGCAGGCTGGTTCCCTGCTTAGTTGAAGCCTCCATCTGTCATTCCTCCAGGTCACATTTAGAATCTTAGAATTGTGTAATTCATGATCCTACTGTAACGGAGAATTGTCAGAGAATTATCAGAGAGCTTTCAATATCTGCTGCAACACATCCTCCAAAGACTGGGCGAGCCGGTCGAACCCCAATTCCTCAAGCTTGGCTGCAAATTGATTATCATATTTGTGCTGCAACGCTTGAGGAGGAGGGAACATCCGGCAGAAGTGATATATGCGGTACAACGCATGAAGAGGCAGAGGAACGAATCCGGTCATTTCCAGCACCTGCAGCCCTTCATCCAGCAGTTTCTCTGCTTCACGCCACTGCTTGTTGCGCAAACGCCATAGTCCTTTGACTATTTTATAGCTGCCAATCTCCCGCAAAAAAGGCTTGTCCAACAATACTCCCTCTATAGCCTCGTCCAGCCGTTCCAGCTCAGCATCTCCGGTTCCCGCCACCAGATGCACAAACAGCTCCACAATCATCGTAACCGGAATGAAATTTTCATAACCGGGTTCAGCAATGACTTGATAGGACCTTTCCAGACGTTCCAGCGCCCTCTCCGGCTGCCCCGCCAAGGTGAACAAATCCAGAATTGTGAGGATCTCCAATTCCACCTGATCAGGCGGAGGCAGCAGTTTTTTCCGGATCACCTGCTCACAGTACGCCAGCTTCGCCTTGGGGTCGCCGGAGAAAAAGTAGAACAGCAGCAGGTAAAAAAGCCGGTCCTTCAAAGGCACCTCTTTCGTATACAGCAGCCACTCCAAATCCCCTTGCACAAAGTGAATAACCATGGAATAATGCGGGTCCAGCTCATAGCCGAGTATGTCCTGCTGACGCGCGAGGGTGAGCATCGATTTGCCCTGGCCGTATACATGAAACTTGCCGAACACGTCACGCATCGTATCGCGCAGCTCCGGATCATGCGTGGTCGGTGTAATCATCACACTGCCCAAACCCGGCACTGCCAGACTATAACCAAAGCCCCGTACCGTCTTGATATCAAGTCCTTTAAGTCCGCGGAGCTTTTTGCGCAGCCGGTAGATATGATCATCCACTGTCCGTTCCACCGGATACTCCAGCGGCCATACTTTATCCAGAAGCTGCTCCCGGCTGAAGGTACGCCCCCTGTTATGGTATAAAAACTGCAGGAGCGCAAATTCCTTAGGCAGCAGTTCGATCGTCATTCCTTCAGCCGACACTTTATATTCGCTCCCGTTTAATTCCAGATGCATAGCTGAACCTCTTTTCCACGGATGAATCTATCACTTTATTATAACAGCCAGCCTTCACCCAGCTCCAGCGGGAAAAAGGCAAAAAGAGCAAACCCGCAACTTCCTGCAGGTTTGCTCTTCTTTCCACTCTACCTATTGCGCTTTGCAGCAGCAGTATCTCTTATCCGCAGATTATCCCGCCATATTGTTAACTGCATCCTGTTCGGAAAATACAGAGATATGATCCACGGCGCCGGAGGACTCCGGAATAATGAATTTGAGCTGGTATTCCTTGCCGGCTTGGTAAATGTAGATCTTATCGCTGCCGTTCACCGCAGTACTGTCCGGCTTGCCGAGTACTTCTTCAATCTGCTTCAGAGTCAACTTCTGCAGCTCAGCAGCGCTTGAGCGGACATCGAAGATCCGGCTGCCTTTATTGAAGCCAAATACGACATGTTTGTCACTGTAGACTGAATACATCCCTTTGCCGGCCGAATCCTTCGTGTCCGGCTCTCCCCATACTGCTTCGACCTCATCTATTAATCCGCTGTGCGCAGCATATTCTACACCCGGCACTTTACCCTGCTTGGCAAGCTGGAGCAGTTCTTCCAGCTGCTTGCTGCTATCCTGCGGAGCTGCGGCAGAAGACCCTCCAGCTCCAGAGCTTGGTGAAGCTGCCGCTGCCGGCTCCTCGGTTGGAGCAGATGAAGCGCTCGCTTCCGGTTGTGAAGTTGCCGGTACATCCGTACCAGCCGCCGTTGTCGGCGATGCAGAGGCCGCCGCCTGTTGATCAGAAGAATCACAAGCCGTGAGCCCGATCACCCCTGCCAATATAAAGATGCCGGCTATTGCTCTAAATGTTGTTGTCATCTTGTCATCTCCTTGACTGAACTGCTAGTACTGACGGAGGGAAATAGGGAAAGGTTGCAGGAACTACCAGAGTACTAAGACAACTTTAGGCACAAGAAAAAACGCCACTTAGCTGCCTTAGCAGCCAAGTGGCGCAGTTCTGAAACTTTTATCCGATTGTCTAGATTAATTCCGACTGTTGCAGCAACCGCTGAATCATTGCGGCAACTTCGGCTCTTGTGATAGATGCCTGCGGATCCAAACGTGTGGAAGTTCTACCGGAAACAATTCCGGCGGCAACACTATCTGCAGCACTGCTCACTGCCCATTTCGAAACGCTGCCTGCATCCGTAAAGGAACTCAGCAGCTCAGAAGCCTCTTTACTCTGGAGCTTATCTTTCAACGCGGTGATTTGCATTGCTTTTGCAATCATCGTCATTGCTTGTTCACGGGTAATCTTGTCCAGCGGACGGAAGTTGCCGTCTTCAAACCCGTTGATTAGTTTGTAGGCATACGCTGTCTGTACTGAACTGCTGTACCAATCCGAAGCCTTCACATCCGAGAAAGCACCTGCGCCATTCTCCAGTTTCAAACCTAACCCCCGTACAACGATTGCGGCGAATTCGGCCCGCGTAATCTCTGCAGCAGGATTAAACGCTCCGTTCCCAACGCCGTCAATAATCATGCGTGAGCCCATGTTGTTGACGATATCTTTTGCCCAATGACCGTCCATATCCTTGAATTCCAGCGGATGCCAGATAATCGAGTAGGTGCTGTTGGTCAAACTATTGACGATAGCAAAATATTGTTGATCAATCTTAGCCACTTTTGTCGGCACATGTCTCACCGATCCGTCCGGCTCAACCACAACCCCGGTTGTAATTCTGTTCGGGTCCACACCATCCGGAAGAGCAATCATCCGCTCTACATAAGCGTTGAACTTCGTTAGTTCAACTGTGGTATCCCCGTATTGAGCCCGGATTACAAAATTAAGTGGTGGAGCAGCAAGCGTAAACTCCCCTGCAGCCGCCGAATTCTCCACTATTCTCAGCGTATCCGCTGTCGGCTTAGCGATCTCAATTTGAATTTTGATATCTTCAAGGGCAACTGACGCTCCAAGCTGTGTTGAAATAGACTCAATGTTGATTTGCGCCGCAGGAAGCGTGTAAGTGGCATTTCCGCTTTTAAACTCAAGCACCGCCTGCTTTTGTTCCATGCTCTTGATCATTTGGCCGCTTAACTCGCCTATGACAATATTAGAACTGCTGATCACCGGAATCGTTATCAGAGCTCCTTGGCCTTCGGCTGCCAGCCTTTCTTCCAGCTTCTTCTGATCAATTACGACAGTTGTAACACTCTGCCCGTTCACGATGGAGGTTGTTGCTGTTCCTGCTCTTTCCACCTTGCCATTAACAAAAACATCAACACCGTCGTTTGTCACTGGAGTCGTGATTACAGGCGGGGTCTCATTCTCTCCTCCACCAGATGGCGCGGATGGCGCGATTGGCGTAACTTCGTTCGATAGAGCGGATGAGGCACTGCTGCCTGCGCCGTTAATCGCTTTTACCGTAAAAGTATAGGCCGTGCCGTTTGTCAGTCCTGTAATTGTAATGGGACCCGTTGTTCCAACCCCCACAATGTTGCCCGGCGAAGCCGTAACCTCATAACCGGTAATTGTACTGCCTCCGGTCTCTGCCGGGGCCGTAAAGCTTACCACCGCTTGTCCATTTCCGGCTACTGCGGTTATATCCGTCGGCGCGCCAGGGACCGTTTTTGGAGTAGCGTTCAATTCGTTCGAAGCCGCGCTATCCCCTACTTCATTGGCTGCTTTGACCACAAAATAATAGGCTGTTCCATTATTCAATCCTGTCGCCTTATAGCTGTATACCGAACCGCTGACTGTAGCTATTTCATTGCCATATTCAGAGGAAGAAAGTCTCTGGAATATCTTGTACCCTGTTGAACCCGTAACCGGACTCCAGATCAGGTTAATCTCGCCATTACCGGCAAAAGCAGATTGCAGGAACGGCACTCCCGGGATAGGCACCGACGTGTCAGTTACTGTAATAACAAGCGTCTGCACTGCGCCCGCTGTAAAGTTGAACGTTAAGCTCGTCGTGCCTTCTGCCAGCGTAGCCAAGTAATCCTTCTGGAGGGTTACTATGTTGCCTGACACGGTGTAATCACTTCCTGCGGCAAGATATGCTACACCGTTTGAGATGCTGGTGAGATTATTGCCATTCAGCATCACCGTTATTACAACATCCGCCTGTTTGCCCGTATTCTTGTCGAAGCTTGCAGTCTTCGGACTAATTGAACTGTTATTGGCTGTTGAAATCGTGTAGCTCTCGCTCAACACGGTGCTGTCTGTCATCCCCGGTTTCACCGCGATGGCCTTAATCGTCTTCGCGCTCGTTAGCGTAATCGCTCCACTATAGAGCGTACTGCTGCTGGTTGGCGTTGTGCCATCCGTCGTATAGTAGATCACCGCGCCGCTGGTGGTGCTGCTCAGCGTTACCTCCGTGCCCGACGCTACCTCGCCTCCGGCTGGGTTGGCTGTTGGCGCTGCAACCTGCTGCGCCGTAATGGTATAGCTCTCGCTCAGCACCGAGCTATCCGTCATCCCTGGTTTCACCGCGATCGCTTTAATTGTCTTCGCGCTCGTTAGCGTAATCGCTCCATTGTAGAGAGTACTGCTGGTGGTTGGCATTGTGCCGTCCGTCGTATAGTAGATCACCGCTCCGCTAGTAGCGCTGCTCAGCGTCACCTCCGTGCCCGACGCTACCTCGCCTCCGGCTGGATTTGCTGTTGGCGCTGCAACCTGCGCCATGATCATGTAGCTCTCGCTCAGCACCGTGCTGTCCGTCATCCCCGGTTTCACCGCGATCGCTTTAATCGTCTTCGCGCTCGTCAGCGTGATCGCTCCATTGTAGAGCGTACTGCTGCTGCTTGGCGTTGTGCCATCCGTCGTATAGTAGATCACCGCGCCGCTGGTGGCGCTGCTCAGCGTCACCTCCGTGCCGGACGCTACCTCGCCTCCGGCTGGATTTGCTGTCGGCGCTGCAACCTGCTGCGCCGTAATGGTATAGCTCTCGCTCAGCACCGAGCTATCCGTCATCCCCGGTTTCACCGCGATGGCTTTAATCGTCTTCGCGCTCGTCAGGGTGATCGCTCCATTATAGAGCGTACTACTGTTGGTCGGCGTTGTGCCATCCGTCGTGTAGTAAATCAGCGCGCCGCTAGTGGCGCTGCTCAGCGTTACCTCCGTGCCCGACGCTACCTCGCCTCCGGCTGGATTCGCTGTTGGCGCTGCAACCTGCTGCGCCGTAATGGTGTAGCTCTCGCTCAACACGGTGCTGTCTGTCATCCCCGGTTTCGCCGCGATCGCTTTAATCGTCGTCGCGCCCGTAAGCGTAATCGCTCCGCTGTAGAGCGTACTGCTGTTGGTTGGCGTTGTGCCATCCGTCGTGAAGTAGATCAGTGCTCCGCTGGTGACGCTGCTCAGCGTCACCTCCGTGCCCGACGCTACCTCGCCTCCGGCTGGGTTGGCTGTTGGCGCTGCAACCTGCTGCGCCGTAATGGTGTAGCTCTCGCTCAGCACCGAGCTATCCGTCATCCCCGGTTTCACCGCGATGGCCTTAATCGTCTTCGCACTCGTCAAGGTGATCGCTCCATTGTAGAGAGTACTGCTGATGGTTGGCGTTGTGCCATCCGTCGTGTAGTAGATCACCGCTCCGCTGGTTGCGCTGCTCAGCGTTACCTCTGTGCCCGACGCTACCTCGCCTCCGGCGGGATTTGCTGTTGGCACTGCAACCTGCGCCATAATGGTATAGCTCTCACTCAGCACCGTGCTGTCTGTCATCCCCGGTTTCACCGCGATGGCCTTAATCGTCTTCGCGCTCGTCAGGGTGATCGCTCCATTGTAGAGCGTACTGCTGCTGGTTGGCGTTGTGCCATCCGTCGTATAGTAGATCACCGCTCCGCTAGTTGCGCTGCTCAGCGTCACCGCTGTTCCAGACGCTACCTCGCCTCCGGCTGGGCTGGCTGTTGGCGCGTCTACCTGCGCCATAATCGTGTAGCTCTCGCTCAGCACCGAGCTATCCGTCATCCCCGGTTTCACCGCGATGGCCTTAATCGTCGTCGCGCTAGTCAGGGTGATCGCTCCGCTGTATAGCGTACTGCTGCTGGTTGGCGTTGTGCCATCCGTCGTATAGTAGATCACTGCGCCGCTGGTGGCGCTGCTCAGTGTCAACGCCGTGCCCGACGCAACCTCGCCTCCGGCTGGATTTGCTGTCGGCGCTGCAACCTGCGCCATAATGGTGTAGCTCTCGCTCAGCACCGAGCTATCCGTCATCCCCGGTTTCACCGCGATCGCTTTAATCGTCTTCGCGCCCGTCAGGGTGATCGCTCCGCTGTACAGCGTACTGCTGATGGTTGGCGTTGTGCCATCCGTTGTGTAGTAGATCAACGCGCCGCTGGTTGCGCTGCTCAGCGTCACCGCCGTGCCGGACGCTACCTCGCCTCCGGCTGGATTTGCTGTCGGCGCTGCAACCTGCGCCATAATCGTGTAGCTCTCGCTCAGCACCGTGCTGTCTGTCATCCCCGGTTTCACCGCGATGGCCTTAATCGTCGTCGCGCTCGTTAGTGTAATTGCTCCATTGTAGAGCGTGCTGCTGTTGGTTGGCGTTGTACCATCCGTCGTATAGTAGATCACCGCTCCGCTGGTGGCGCTGCTCAACGTGATCTCCGTACCCGACGCCACTGCGCCTCCGGCTCCGGTTGGATTCGCTGTTGGCGCATCCACTTGCGCTAGGGATCCGCTTGCCGACATCACTAATTGCGAATTTCCGGAGATAACAATTCCACCATTCAGCTCCATCAGTGCATAAATCGCATTGATATCAATGTCCGACAAATCAACTCCAGCATCCTGCCAGGTAGAGCCCTGGTCTCCTGTGTAGTAAATCCCCGGAACATTGTTGCTGTCGATTGCTACCATATAAATATTGTTTCCCTTTTGTCCCATCATCGTAGAAGCCCCGTAGAAACTATAAGTACCAGTTAAAGTTGGGGCGCTCCATGCCGAGAGATCATCACTTGTGCGGGAGAATACTTCATAGGTTGTTGAATTATACCCGGCCAGGACATATTTACTTCCATCATAAACAATATTATTAAAAGCTTCTGTGTGATTAGGATAAGCACCGGAGTGATTTACCCAGGTGTCCCCATCCGTTGAGGTCCAGATACTTGCCTGGTCTACATTGCCGCTGCTGTCATAGCCATAGCCTAAAGCAATAAATTGATTATTATCATAGGTGACGGTATATAGGGCATCAATGGATTGCACAGGCAGCACGGGCTCATTCCAGACCACCCCGTCAACCGACGTTTTTATTTTGGGCACCGAACCGGAGCCTGCCCCAACTGCAACAAATTTCCCGTTGCCAAAGGCGATATCTGTCAAAGATGTGGAATCGTTTATACTGTTTCGTACAGTCCACACTGAACCATCGGTTGAGGTGGCCAGCGCTGTTGTCGTTTGACTCACGTCGCCGATCGCCACGTATTTGTTATTGCCGTACGCTGCGGCCGTAAAGGCTCCTGTTCTTGAGGATAAAGCGGCTTTACTCCAGGAGGTCAAATCACCCGAAGTCCATATGGCCCCATCTCCACCTTCTTTGCCAACAGCGACATATTGGGATCCGTCATGGATAACTTCATAAAAAGCTCCCCCCCATTTATAGCTCCAATCCGAGCCGTTAGGGGATACCATCATTCCTTCATTTCCTAGACGGAAATACTTCCCGTTCACGAACATCGAGCTCTGAGTCACAAAATAATTCTTAAACGGCTGCATCGTCCATGTGGTTCCGTTCGTCGAAGTATACACCGCTCCATAATTAGGAGCTTCATAGCCGAACAAGTAATATTTCGTTCCATCATAAAATCCATTAAACATCTGATTATTATATTGAGAGGAATTCTGCTTAAAGGGGGCACCGAGCAAAGTGAAAGTTGAGAGGTCTGTAGAGGTCCAAATATATGCCAAAGGATCTGAAATATAATAGCGGTCCTTCATCCAGGTAATCATGTTTGTACCAATGGATGGTCCTGAAGGGCCTGACGGCTGTGCTACAGTCCAGGTTGTGCCATTTGTAGTGGAATATATTTTCCCGTTCCCGGCGCCAATAGCCAGTCTGGATCCATTATTTCCTACCGTTATTCTCGTTACATAATCGCTAGAAGCAAGGCCAGTAGGGACGACTGAGGTCCAAGTAATTCCGTCTGCCGACGTTAAATATTTCCCCTCTGTTGTGGCGTAGAATGCACTGTTCCCGTTAAATTGAAGAAATTCAACATTCCCTATCCCCTTGCTCACATTGGAGGTGCGCTGCGTCCATGTTGTGCCGTCGGGTGAGGTCAGAATGACTCCCGCGCTCCCGCCTACGACGAATAATCCGTTTCCATAGGCTACCCCGTTAAAAGTGAATGAGCTCGGATCTGCCACTCCAGTGTAGGTGATGTCTGCTTTTGTTTTTACGTTCACCCAGGTCTCTGCATCCGCAGATTTAATAATCGCCCCGTAGTAACCTACTGCGATATACGTATTATTGCCATAGGCAAGATCCGACATTGCACTGGATGGTAAATTGTCGTAGCTTTTCAGCGTAAAAGAATCCGGTGCCGGATTAGCAGCAATTACAGCCTGCGGGTGAAACATGAACAGCGTTAGAACTCCAAGCAATATCGTTCCAACAGAAAAATAACTTAAACCTCTTTTCATCATTAGCTGCCTCCATTATGTGATCTCGTCTATGAAACTGACAATTTTGTGAACAAACTTAATATCCCATAATTCGACATCCTACGCCTAAATCCTCTAAAAATTAATCATTTAAAAAAATAAATAAAAAAGCAGCTATTTGGACAACTCCGCATAGTTACTTTTGAGTTATTTCGATCTACTATTCAACTCTTATTTAGCATCTCAGGAAAAAATCGCCTGCTTACGCAACCATAACCCACCAGCACGCATCTTAATAGTAAAGGGAGGGGAGCTTCATCTGGATATTATAGAAAGAATTATTGCTAGGGATGAGTCGGCTCTCCGCCTGTTGATGGAGCTTTATGGTGATATGCTGCTCAGAACCGCCTGCCTGCTGCTTAAAGACCAGCAATCTGCCGAAGAAGCCGTGCAGGATACCTTCATTCAGGCTTACGCCAAAATGGCCCAGCTTCAGGATCCGCAGCGGTTAAAGGCCTGGCTGGTTTCCATTGTTGTCAACCGCTGCCGGATGAAGCAGCGGACGTGGAGCTGGCGGAGCATTTTTCCTGCGGCAGAGAGCGGACAATGGATGGAAGAGTCCGGTGCCTCCGCTGGAGCGGAAGAACATTTTATGGTGGAATGGCATCATGTGCGGTTGGTTGAAGCCGTCCGAAGCCTGGATTACATCTATCGTGAAAGTCTGACCTTGTACTATTTCCATGAAATGAGCATCCGCGAAATAGCCGCGGAGCTGAATACAGCGGAGAATACGGTTAAATCCCGTCTGGCCAGAGGCCGTATGCTGCTTAAGCAGACTTTGGAGAAGGAGGGCATTTCCTATGAATACGGATCGTGAACAAATCAAACAGTGGCTTGATGAGGAGCTCCGTCCCGTCACTTTCACAGGTCATGAACAGGTACTGCGGCAAACCCACCCTCCTACGGGCCGGGCCCGTCTGCTGGCACTGTGGAACAAGGAGCTGGAAATTCCGCTCAAAGCTGTTGGCGCATGCACGGCAATCCTCGTAACAGGAGCACTGCTGTTATATTCACCGCATACCGGTACTGAAACCCAGCAAGCAGTTCAGCAGCCGGGACAACGTGAATTAATCAAAGCCGGAGGCAATATGTACTGGAAAGACATCTATGAGCGGGCGGTGAAACGGTATGAAAATTAGATTAAAGGTCAAACACCTGGTGCTGTTCGTGCTGCTGCCCCTCTCCCTGTTGGCTATAGTAGCTGTTGTACTGCCTTTCTCACGATCCGGAACAGGAAACCCCGCCTTAACGGCTTCCACAGCCAAGGATGATCGAATAAAACTTCTCAATACTCTAAGTGGCAGCACCGGCAGCAAACGGATGGAGCTGATCCGCACAAAGATCATTGAACCCGGCAATCTAGATACTTCGTACAGCTTCAATGTGTATATCGGAGCTTCGATGACTCAGTCATCACAAAGTGAAAATGAAGAAACTCATTCCCCTCTGCTGCCCGGAGACAGGATCAAATTCCTGCAGGAGTATATTATGCAAGGCCCTGCTGACTATTCTATGCTGAATGCGGTCAAGCAGCTGCTCTATGAGTACGACGTGATTGGCACAATGGATGATGAGGCTGACCAGGCACTGGCAGCTGCGGTGGAGCGGATTAGCAGCCCCTCTTCCTTGGCAAAGGAACTGACGCTGATCCGGGCAGAACGGGCACTGAACAGCGGTAATTTTACAGCGGCGGAAGCCCTGCTGAAACAAGCGGATTCCCCTGTCCAGAACAACGATCTGGAAATGGATGCCCGTACGGCCTGGCTTGGCGGACGGCTGCTTTTTGCCCAAGGGAAAAGCCGTGAGGCATTAACTCTGATTACAACCGCGCTGGAACGCTACCGGGTGGGATGGAAAGAACTGAAAAAGGAATATGGCGGGGACGAACTACAGTCAATCCATTCAGGGGAAAGCGGCAATGGCAGCAGCGCTGAAGCCTTCGAGCAGGAAACTACTGACAGCGACATCAGACTTATTGCCCTTCGGACGGCACTGCAATCTGCTGTAGATATGGGTATCCATACACCGGCGACCCTACAGGGTACACTCACCAAAAGCGATGGAACCCCGGTTTCGCGGGCCGGCATCTTTCTCCGTGCAGAAAGTGAGGTCCATCATAGTGTTATGGGCAATACCGAACCCTATCAAATCGTTACCGATGAGAGCGGACATTATCAATTCAGCGGGGTCATTCCCGGCTTCTATCAGCTTCAGATCGGCGTCAGCTTTGCCCAGATCGACGGTTGGGCCTGGCCTATACAGTCTGATGACTGGATTGAAATCAAGCCGGGGGACGACTTAACCGAAAATATCGTTCTGCAGCCGCTGCTTGAACTGAAATCTCCTGTCAATTCACAAGTGGTTACCGGTTCCTCCGTTAAATTTGAATGGGAGCCGGTCAAAACTGCGGCATATTACAACCTGAGCGGCACCGTTAATATAGAAGACGGCTCATTCACTACCATAGTTCGGCAGAACATTAAGGACAACAAGGTATCCATCCCGGCGGAAGAGTTATACGATGCCGGCGGCTTCTCCATCAGCGGCGGGGCAGATGACTGGAAAACTATTCAACCATCCTCCCTGCTTGGGTTCGCAGACCCTGAAGGCCGGTTCTCGTGGACCATCGATGCTTTTGATGAGCAAGGCAAGCTGCTTACCCGCAGCAACGGCTATCGGCTGAACGATGATACCGTGGGCAATCTGCCTTTCTTCTATTACAAGTCGCGTACACTTACTGCCGCAGACAAGCTTGTTAAGGACAAGAAGCCCGAACAGGCACTGCAGGCCTATCGCCGTGACTACGCCGCAAATCCGCAGGATGCCCATGCCCTGAAAATGCTGACTCATCTCCTGAGAGCCAAAGCCTCCTATGCAAAAGATAAACAAGCGGAGGATGCGACAATCCCCTTGTTAATCCAGCTCGTTCAGCTGCGTCCGGATGCCAATTTTACCTTTTCACTTGTAGATCACTACTTTGACCACGCCGACTGGGTGAACTATAACAAATATTACTCCATGTATAATGAGCTTATTCAGGAAAAACCAAGCTCTTATGAGATGGCCATCCATGCCACCGCACTTATATTTCAGGGGCAATTGGCAGAGGCCCGCAAGCAGTTTGCCGTTGCGCTGGAGGAAGACCTCAGCCACCGCTTTATCGGCAGCTATCTGGCGGCGGAACTAGCCGCCGGCCAGCCGCTCACCTCCGTGCTGGAGCTGGCGAAACGTTATCCTGAGCACGGATATCGAACAAGCGGATACCGCTGGCCTCTGCTGATCTTGAAGCTTCAGTCTGAGCGGGAAAAGCAGCCGGAGGTTTTTGACAACCTGCTGCAAGAGAAGCTTGCTTCTTATGCCGCAGGGGAATCGGAGGCATTGCAACAATGGACCAAGGAGGGGGAGCCTTCAGCACTGAAAAACTTCATGAAGGCTGTACTTGAAGTTAGTTAAGGGCACTTTTTCCGGAGACAAGTAAAGGGATAGAATCGGGTAGTTGAACAACCCGTTTCTATCCCCTTTTGTCTTACTTCAATTCATCCAGTGCGGCTTTATTTACTACATATGTTCCGGCCATCATATCGTGTAAGGCCCGGTTGTAGCGGGTAACCACAATAATCAGGCAATCGACAATAATAATAAGGCCCAGAATCTCATTAAGACCATTGTTCAGATTCGCCCAATCGGAAAAATAGCCGGACAACGAAGAAATCATCTTTTCATTAGAAGTTATAACTACCGCAAGCAGTGAGTTGATCAGATAAAGGCTGTAGCGGATCACCGACTGCTTCACCGTAGGATAAGTGCCGCTTCCGTTTACAATTCTTGTTTTGAGCAGCAGCCTCCCCGGTGTCCCGCCATACTTCACAACCATAAAAATATTGAACGCTGCCAGCGCCCCCCCACTCGATCAACAGCGGAATTAAAGAATTGTAGTTCTCCGCCGACGCAAGCGACCATCTATTCAAATAATAGGCGGGAATGGCCAGAATAATAAAATCCAGCAGGCTGATCAATAACCTTTTCCAGAATCCCACAAAGTCACTCATTTCAAGCCTGGTTTCCAACGTTTGCTCCATCGAATATTTAACGCTCCCCCTGATGTATTTTTACTACTTCTTCATTCTAAGAATTAATTCTCCAAAATATTCAATTTTCCTCCAGCAGCGTCCCAATAGCTTTCCGCAGATTCACAATCTCCGCCATCAGTTCCCGGTTCTCTTCCTCTGTCTCCAGGGCATCGCTCCGCATAAGCCGGGCCAGGCTCATCTCCAGCAACTGCAATTCTCCTTCACGCGTCTGCTCCTCAGGGGTCAGCACCCGGCCGCGTTCCTTTGCAGTATATTCCTCATAAGTGCCCGGGAAGAACTGCGGTCTCCGCCCATGCTCCAGCAGCAGCAGCCGGTTGGCGACCTTAGTGTGCAGATAACGGTCATGGGAGACGATAACCAGCCCGCCCGGATAGGCCGCAAGCGCCTCTTCCACCCGTTCCCGGGTGTCGATATCCAGGTAATTGGTCGGTTCATCCAACACCAGCAGATTGCCTCTGCCGAAGTAGAGCCGGAGGAACGCGACCCGGCATTTCTCACCCATACTAAGGTCGCCAATGTGCTTAAAGACATCTTCCCGGGGGAATAAAAAGCAGCCCAGAATCGTCCGCGCCTCCGTCTGCGTCATCCCCGGCAATTCCAGCAGGCTGTCCAGTAAGGTCGATTCAGGATTGAGATGATCCAGCTCTTGAGCAAAATACCCGATTTGAGTACGCGGATGTTGGGTCACTTCACCGCCGGAGGGCTGTGCAACTCCTGCGATCAGCTTCAACAGCGTGGACTTCCCGGCACCGTTCGGTCCCAGAACGGCAAGCCGGTCGCCCCGCCGCAAGGAGAGATTGAAGTCCTCCAGCAGCGCCGGGTTGTCTCCATAGGCATAGCGGATATTGTGTAAGCTCAGCAGCGCATCTCCCTGGAAAGCTTCACTCTCCAGCTTCATGCTCAGCTTGGGTGCTGCTTTCGGCAGCTCCACGCGGTTTTTCTCCAGCCTTGCCAGGCTGGCCTCCTTGGCATGGAGGCGGGAAACATTCTTCTTCGATTTCGAGCGCAGGAAATCGTTCTGTCCGGCGGCGCGGTGCGCCTGCTGGAACCATTCCGCGTAGCGGCGGATGCTCTCCAGCAATTGCTCTTTCTCCTGCTCCTGCTTTTTGTATTGCCCTTCAAGCGTGCGGGCCTCCAGCGCTTTCTGCTCGCGGTATTCCCTATAGGCGCCGGGATAACGGCGGCAGCCCTGTGGAGTCAGCTCCAGCACAGCGGTAGCTGTCCGGTCAATGAAAGTACGGTCATGGGAAACGTACAATACCGTTCCGGGATAGCCCCGCACCCATTCCTCCAGCCACTCCATCGTCTCATTGTCCAGATGATTCGTCGGCTCATCCAGAACCAGCAGCTTGGGCTGCCGGGCGAGCAGCGCAGCGAGCTGAACCCGTGTCTTCTGGCCGCCGCTGAGCAGGCGGTACGGCTGGCCCCATAGCGCAGGATCAAGCTTCAGCTGTCTGAGGCATTTCTCCACCTTGGCTTCCCAGCCATAGCCGTCCAACTGCAGATAGCTCTCGTAGACTTCTCCATATTCGGCCACCGCCTCTGCATCGGCACCTTCCGTATCCTGAAGCTGCTTGCCCAGTGTCTCCAGTCTGCATTTAAGCGCAGCTAGCTCTTTCCAGCCGGAGAAAACATACTCCAGCACAGTCATTTCAACTGAAATCTCCAGCTGCTGGTCCAGCACACCCCATTCCTCCGCGGGCAACCCGTAAGAGACACTGCCCTCCTCAAAGGCCAGACGGCCGAGCAGTCCTTGCAGCAGCGTCGTCTTGCCGATCCCGTTGCGCCCGAATAACAGCACGCGTTCCCCTTCTGTGATTTCAAACGACACACCTTCAAATAGGGCAATGCCATTCCATTCCTTACGTATATTTTTGGCTTTTATTAAGGTCTTGGTCATATTTATTCCTCCGCTTCATCAAATACCGAAACTAAAAAACCGCAGCCAGCGGCCTGCGGTAGAGTTGTGTATGAAGGGGGAGAGATGCCAGGAAACAGTGGTGCGGACGAATCCTTCCCCTGTTTAATTGCAGGCAAAGCCGTCAACACCAGCTTCAATCCTCTATTAGCATCGTATAGGCCCCGAACGACACACGTATCCCTGACCGAACACCCTACAAGGGCGTCCCGTGGCTTGTGCATAAGCACATCACAAGTTAACTGGTCTGTTGCTGGGAAACGTGTTAGTTATTCATCAGTCGGGTGAACCTCCGTAATTGTCCGAATTATTATTGTTTACAGTATATAGAAGCCGGGACCCGATAAGCAAGGTCAAGAATAATTATAGTTAAGAGTTACCTGTGAACAGCATCAACTCCGAGTTGGATCTCCTCATAGAAATGACCCCTCCTAGAGTGAATTAAGTCTATAGCTCCTTTTGCATTGCGATCCCTACGAGCTTCTCGCCATCCGGTTTGACCAGTACCTTATATCCGCAGGGGCTGAATCCCTGCTTGCAATAGAACAGCAGTGCTCTTGTATTCGTATTGTGGCAGTATAACTTCATCGTCCGGACTCCATGCTCCTGCTTGGCGGTATCCATCATGGTTTGGATCAGGTAAGCCGCAACCCCTGTGCCTCGGGATCTTGGACTTACAATCACATTGCCCAGCCAAATCGTATGGCTCTCCTCATCCTTATCATAAAGATTGGCATAGGCAAGCGGCTCTGGCACATCCCTGGATTCAATGACAGTCGGACTGTATCTGTTCTCCAGTACCTTCAAGATTTGCTCCGCTGTCAGCGGATACCGGAATTTCGGGCTTACAAGAAAAACTTCTTCGGCGTCCCGGACAAACGCACAGATGGAGTCCAGATCCTCCTGTGCTAAAGCCCGGCTGGTCAAATTCAGCGTCATACGGCTCACTCCTCACTTTAGTTGTTTTCCTTGTATCCTCAGACTGAAAGAATCCGCCAGATCACTATTTTTGCCGGAGCATCCAGTCAGCTTATATTCAATCTTCTTATCGGTGACCTCTTTACTGATTCCTATGCAGACACTGGTTCTGACTTTACCTTTTGCGTACTCATCGTGGGTATTGTCATATTTAAATTTCACCGTTTCTCCATCATAGGCAAGATCAATATAGATCGGGTCTGCTTCCTCCGTGTACTGCGTAACCCTAACCTTATCGGAGTGATTCTCCTCTATATTGCCGAGAAATTCATCCAGTCTCTCCGCATTGGTAATCACCCCATGGAGGTCCACAACATCTCCGCGTTCCGCAGCTTCGTCAGGATCATAGGAACTACTGCAGGCCAGCAGCATGGTTGTGCAGATTATAACGTAGAGAGTTGTAAACAAAGTTTTCATCGAAAACCTCCTTTTGCACTTACCTACCTATAACTTCAATATTTATCCTGTAAATCCTGCCTATCCCGGTGACAGGATCAGTCGCAACTACGGTGATATTTGGACTTCCAAAAGGCGGACACTACCGCTCCTCCAGTTCCAAACTTCCCCTTCGCTGCTCCTTTCTCTCATCTCAAATTTTCAAGTTCAATCTATATATATGTTAAAAAGACCGCAGCCGGATGCCCTCCCGTCTGCGGTCATACAATCACGATGAACGTTAATTTAGTCCGTGAAAGCCACAGTCTGCTCCTTCGGCTTCCAGGTGAACTGCAATCCGAATAGCCCGGTGACGTTGTCCAGCGGAATGAGCAGCCTGCTGCTCTCCAGCCGTGAAGCTGTTATTGCAACCACTTTTCCATTAACTACCGCTTGAGCAGTCTGAGGTTTATGAATCACGGTGCGATCCCCGATGGTAATAATAAGTGCACCGGTCCCTGGCTGAAGTTTCAATGTTCCGCCCCAGAGGGCGACGGATTCTCTGAGAGGTATAAAGACTTTGGAGTCCTCCACTACAAAAGGATCCTTTAGCTTTACACTTTCACCGTGAATGATGAACGTCCCGGCGAACACTTTATGGCCGAGTTTATAACCTGCTTTGGTAGCAATGGTTTCCATATCCGATGAGGAGGACGTAATAATAACGGTTGTATTCTTGGCCACCCGCGGATACAGCCAGTGGATATCGTCATTATGCATCCGGATGCAGCCGGCGCTGACATATTTGCCGATGGAGGATTCATTATTGTTGCCGTGAATGGCATAGGTTGTGCCCATCGTGCCGTTCACTTTCAGTCCGAGCCAGCGGTCACCGAGCGGATTGGCCGGATCTCCGCCGGGAATCTTCTCCTTGTAGTAAGGTCTGTTCTTGACCTTGACCACAATCGGGAAGCTGCCTTCAGGGGTCAGGCTTTTTGTCTTGCCCGTTGCAACCGGAAAAATCTTCTCCAGCTTGCCGCCGCTGAAATAACCGAGTTTGTTTGTCTTCTTGTTGACAATGATCAGCTCTGACGACGCTGCCTTTGCTGCCGCCGCTCCGGTAAAGCAAGCCGTAAACAGCAGCACAAACATTAGCGCCAGCTTGAGTCTGCGTGCCCAATAAGCCTTGCACCAGCCGGCCGTATCATGCAGATTCATGTTGCCCCACCTCCAGGTTATGGGTGATTAAGGAAACTCATCTACATAGACGAAATCAGAGTTCATTAGTTGCACCGCTGCCTGTACCTATTCGTTCTTGTTTGTCCCATACTCCCGAAAACTGAATAGGTATGAATATTCCGCCGACCCCTCAGAGATAATAAATCCGCAAGTTCAAATTCAAACGCCCAAGGAGGCAAATTACTTTGAATTCAAACCTTTCCAGCCAGATCAGTCATTGCGAACAAATCATTCAACAGCTTGTGAGCCAGACACAGCAAGCCAGCCAGAATTATCAGCAGCTTCTCCAGCAGGAGCAGCAGAATGCGGTAAGACTGGAAGAACTGGCCCAACGTGAGCACAAGGCGAGTCAAATTATTCAAAATGCGCTGCAGGGCCATAACACAGCCATTCAGCAGCTGCAGCAGGTTACACAGACGCTTAGACAGCTTGAGCAGTCCTCTCAATTTGCCGGAAATACTACAGGCGCTCAAAGCTTTAACCCGTCCTTCAACCCATCCTATGGTCAACAGCAGCCTATGCATGCGGTGCATACCCCGCTGAACCCGTCGTTTAATCCGATGCCATCGCATACCGGTTCTCCTACCGGCCAAAACTATGGCTCATTGATGAATCAAGGACGGAACTTTCAATAGGACTTGCTTATCTTTCTAAGAAGGCTGTCTCCGGCAGATTATTCTGCTTGAGACAGCCTTTTGTGCTACTTCATACGGCAAATCGGCTGTTGACCATAGCTTTCGTGCCGCTTGTTCGCAGTCCTGCCCAACCACTTCGCATACATAGCTTCACACTACCAGTCTTCCTCTTTTCTCAGCCAGACTGATGGTTGCCTCCACACCGGAATTAAACTCCAGAAAGTCGCTTTCAACTCCATCGCTGAAAATGACTCCGTCCTCCGGCATCTGCGAGGTAATCCGCAGCGGCTGCTGAGCGCCGATCTGCCCGAAGACAACTCCGGCGGAGGTCGTACGGCTGGGAAATGGTTCCCGCACCGTGAAATAAAGATGCGGATGATCCCAGGCCAGCCGCTGCCCGGAACCGGCCAAGCCAAGTACTGCCTCCGCTTCCGCATCCACTTGCAGCCCGGCTGCGCTGCGGACAATGCCCGTCGCTCCGGCAAGGACGCTCTTGAGCCAGCCGGTGGAACCCATCCCGGTGGAGACAATGATGCCGCTGGAGGACTGCTGCTCGGTTACATCATTTAGTTGAAGCTGGTAACGTGCAGACACATGGGTTTTGCGGCCGATGAACAAATCATTGACACCGTACAGGCTCTGGCCGTCATTAAGCTCCGCCCGGGCAAGCGTCACTTCGCGCACCTGGCGCTGGCCCCGGAACACCTCAGGCAGAAGGAGCCGCAGATCCTTGACGGTAAACGGCAGCAGCACTCCATCCCAGCGCTGCGGATCGGGATTGACACCGATCAGCGGCTGCTCCCGCAAGTATTTCAGTGTATTGGCTACAAGTCCGTCCTGCCCAAGCACAACCACTGTATCCTCGTCACCGAAGATGAAATTTGGGACATGCTGCCGCTCCAGCAGCTGAACTCTGCCTATGGCGCTCAGCTCAATCACTGCCGTCTCCACCGCCTTGCGGTAATGATGATCCTCGCTGATATAGTCGCTGAAATCCGCACCCAGCCGCTCAATATAGAACTGGGCCTGCTGGATCGTATTGTAGCGGACCACCAGCTCTTCCAGCCGTGTTTTGCGTTTGATCAGAATAATTTTATTCTCGGACATCCGGCCGCTCATCGCCCTCCCGCTCCTCTCGCCGCACCTGCACCGTTTCCGGCCGATCCGGCCATAATTCCCTGCAGAAGATCCGGGGTAATGTTCAGCTGGCCGATCTTCCCGGCATTCTCAGCCAGTTCCTGGAAGGCGATGGCGATCAGCTTATCCGGCTTCATGCCGACATTGGTCAGTGCCTGCAGCACATTTGGCGATACCCCCTGCAGCGAATTCATGACCGCCGACAGCTCGTAGGCTTTGGCATCCGCTTCCGCTCTTTGGTTGGCCACAGTCAGTTCGATCAGCTCCTGCTTCTTTTCTTCCAGTGCGGTATCGAAGCTGAGCTGCTCTTCCTTCATTTCGTTCTGCTTTTGCTTTACTGAACGCTCTGCGTCCAGCTGGGTCTCACGGATCTGCTTCTTCTTCGTCTCAACAGCAATTTCCGTATTGAGCTCGTTTTCCTTCACCCGCCGCTCCTGCTCAATGGAGGCATTGCGCCGTTCATACAGCGCATTGTCTGCGCTGCGGAGAATTTCTTCTCTGGCCTGCGCCTCCAGTGCACGAAGTGTCTCCTTGTTCGGAACAATCGCCAGAATCGACAAACCCATCAGCTCGATCCCGAGCTTCTCAATTTCCGCGTTCCGTTCGATCTCCCCGGTAATGGTCTTGGCCAGACGTTCGCTTGACTGGATGGCTTCCCGCAGCGGCAGCTGCTCCAGCTGCTTCTTGGTCAGCACCTTGGCGATATTGATGACCCGCTGGGCCAGCTTACCGGGATCATCAGACAGGTACGTGTTTTTTTTCAAATTGTAGGTATAATTGAGGATTTGTGTGGTCTTGCGGTAATCAACGATTCGGTAGGTCAGCTGGCCCTGGACGGTCACCATCTGGTAATCGCTCGTAATCTCTTCGAACATAAACGGGACATCAATCGAGGATACCGGCACTACAACAACCGACGTGGTAGGCACGTAATAATGAAAAGAAAGACCGATGCCTTCACGGACGACTTTGCCGTTCTTCACCTTGAGTACATAATCGCTAGGCTGGAATTTCACGAATCGGAATCCGAACATAGACAAAACCTCCTGGTTTATGTTATTAACATCTTGTTATTAACAAAAGTTTAGCATGAAAATTTGATATTATCAAGTTGTTAATAACATGCTGTAACTTAATTTATTTTGAAGCAACGCAACTACTTCTTCCCATCCGGGAGCAACAGATTTGTACAAAATGAAAGGACGGTTTGAATTTTGTCCATTGAGTAAAGAACGGGTTTCCTTTAAGATTGGTTTCTAACGAGAATGATTATCATTATTGTTAATCGTTATATATTTCTGGGGAGGCAAGATTCTATGAAAAAGGCAAGACAACCCTTCGCCGCGTTATGCGTCATCTTCGTGATGAGCACCCTTCTGCTCGCGTGCGGAAACTCTGAGGAACCATCTGCCGGCAATGCTGCGGCTAACTCTGCCGACAGCAATACCGCCGCGAGCGCATCACCTGCTCCGGAGGCATCCGACGCTGGCACTGGTGAAGCTGCAGCGAAAACCCGCTCCTATACGGATTACAAAGGCCATACTGTGGAGATTCCGGTTACACCGAAACGTGTAGTTTACTCCGGAGAAACCTATGGTGACTTACTGGCATTGGGTGTGCAAGCAGTCGGGTATCCGCTTTCGATGGGCGATGGCCAGGTGTTTGAAGACCAACTGAAGGGTGTCGAGGATGTAGGATTCCCGATTAACCTGGAGAAGACTTTGTCGCTTCAACCCGACTTGATCATCTATGCAGGAACGGACGAAGCGGATTTCGAGGCATTGTCCAAAATTGCACCCACTTTAATCTTCGATACTTTCGCCCCGCTGCAGGAACGGATGGCGGAAATCGGCGGACTTCTTGATAAATCGGCCGAAGCGGAAGCCTTGCTGGCCCAGTACAAGTCAAAGGAAACCGCCATGTGGGAGCAATTGAAAAGCGACGGTCTGATGAAAGAGAGAGAAACCGCAGCCGTCTTCACCTATTATCCCGGTGACCGGCTGTTCGTAATGGCCACAACCGGACTGTCGCAGGTGCTGTATGGTGAGAATGGCTTCAAGCCAACCCCCGCGATCCAGAAGGTGCTTGATGAAGGTATGGGATTCCAGGAAGTATCTATGGAGGCGATTGAACAATATTCCGGAGACCGGATTTTCCTGCTGACTCCTGTTGCCGATGAAGCCAAGCAATCCACAGAAGCAATGCTGAAGAGTCAGGTGTGGAAGAGTCTTCCCGCTGTCAAGAACGGCTATGTCTACACACAAGACATTATGAAGACATCAAGCGATGCAACTACCCGGGAATGGCTGCTGGGAGAAATCCCTAAATTGCTGAATAATAAATAATTCATCCGTTTCTTAGGGTTCCGGTGTTTAAACGGAGACATATCTGACACAAAAGAAGCTTGTCAACGCCAGTTGATAAGCTTCTTTGTTTTATATACAATGTATTTATTGATAATCCTTCTCACTATTGAAGGGAGACCGTACCTTGCAGCATCCCTCATTGCCACCTCTCCCTCTTCGCTCGCTATTGTTTCAGCTGTCCAACGCCGAACTGATTATACAGCCTGCCGACTCCTGCCCAGTACAGCAGACACCACTCTGTCATACGCTTCTTGTCTTTACGGGCGGCAGTGGAGTGCTGCATATTGACGGCCAGATTGCGCCGCTGAGTGCCGATAAGTGTTACCTGCTGTCTCCCGGAACCTCCTATAGCGCGGACAATCCGGAGATGACCCTGTATTATTACCTTATCTCTTTTACAGCCATTCATGCAGCCGAACTTCCGGAGCGTTATGCCGGGGAGTTGCTGCCGGGCAGAAGGGAATTAATCGTTCATCCGTTCACCAGAGTCATTCGTCTGGCGGAAGAACTGGCGATGAAGGAAAACAGCGGCGACGATGTGCAGCACTACAAGCAGCAATTGAAATTTCAGGAACTGCTGCTGCTGCTCTTCGAGCACAATTATCCTTCCGGACAGCTGCCAAGTCCTGCAGAATCCGTGGAAAGAACTGTGGAGTATATGCAGAAGCACTATATGGAGAGCATCACGGTGAAGCAGCTGGCAGAACTTCCGGGCATCTCGCTCTGGCAGTATACTCCGCTCTTCCAAAAGCTTACCGGCACAAAACCGCTCGATTATCTGACCGAGCTACGCATTCACCATTCGAAGCAATTTTTACTGGACTCCGCTGAACCCCTGCGGGAAATCGCCCGGCAGGTTGGCTTCTCTGATGAATATTATTTCAGCCGCCGCTTCCGCCAGAAGACCGGGGTCACCCCCGGACAATACGCCTATACGCAGCGACGGAAGTCGACGGTCAAGGATTGAACCGGCCATCAGGTGGAGATCCCCGAACGGCCACGACGCATTGTCTATCACGGAGAAACGCTGGGCGATCTGCTCGCGCTGGGCGTGAAGCCTGTCGGCGGAGATGAGGCTTTTGCGCGGAACAGCGTTTATAAGCACCGGCTCAAGAAGCTGGCCAATGTCGGTTTTCCGCTGGACCCGCAGCTGACTGCCTCATTAAATCCCGATCTGATTATTTTCGCCAACGCGGATGAGCGGGCTTACCGGATCGTCTCAAGCATAGCTCCGGCACTGACCTTCGATTCTTTCGCACCACTCGAACAGCGGATGCGGATACTGGGAAGCTGGCTGGGCAAGCAGCGTGAAGCCGAGGCTTGGCTGGCATCCTTCTATGCCAAAAACGCCGCCATGTGGCAGCGTCTTTACGAGGAAACACTCCAGCCCGGAGAGACGGCCTCCGCGCTGATATACGACCACGGAAGCCATCTGTTCGCCATGGGAAGGACCGGGCTTTCCAGTGCCCTATATGCCCCTGGCGGCCTGCAGCCGCCTGAGGTAATCCGGGGCATTCTGGATCAAGAGCTCGGATTCGCCGAGGTCGATCCGGCGCAGCTGCATACCTATGCGGGAGACCGGATCTTCATGCTCATTCCGGAGCGCAAGGACTCGCGGGAGGCCATGGAGCAGCTGATGCGGAGCCCGCTCTGGAACAGCCTTCCCGCCGTGCGGAAAGGCCAAGTCTATCTGCTAGAGAACGCGAAATGGAACTCTGCAGATGCGTTGACCCGGGAGAAGCTGCTCAACCTGCTGCCCAAGCTGCTAGGCGGCCAGCCGGTATGAACGAAAGAGCAGCCGACATTCAGTTCACTTTCCCCATAGATCCAGAATCGAACGGACTTCCTGCAGCCGCCCGGGATCAATCGGCCGCAGCGGATCGCCGTCTTCTCTTACGGCGGACCCGAAATGCACCCGTTCCACAGCTGTTTCACCCAGAAACTCCCTCAGGCCAGAAGCTGTGAGGCCGCTTCCGGCCAGAATGGAGACGGATTTCGCGGAGGATAAACGCTCAAGCACCGCAATCCGTTCCGCGCCTTCGGGCGCAGTCCGCTGCCCTCCGGAGGTCAGAATATCTGTCACCTGAGGGTAGCGTGACAGAATCTCCAGGGCTTCGAGCTGATCCGCGGCCTCGTCAAAGGCCCGGTGGAAGGTCACCTCCATGCCGTCTGCAGCCTGAAGCAACTGCTTGAGCAGCTCTTCATCCACCGTCCGGTCGTGGCGGAGCATTCCCATGACTACCGACAGCCCTCCTATGGCGGCAATATGGCGGATGTCGCGCAGCATTGTCTCCGCATCCGCCTTGTCATACCGGAAAGACCGGGCATGCGGCCGCACCATGACTCTGACCGGGATGCCCACGGCTTCGCGCACGCCTTCCATCAGCCCCAGGCTGGGAGTCAGTCCCCCCTCCAGGATGCCTGAAATCAGCTCAATCCGGTCTGCTCCATGCCGTTCAGCAAGGACGGCATCATTTACGGTCGTTGCAATGACCTCTAACAGCATTGATTCACTTCCTCTCCTTAATTATATTCATCCATGCTTTTATCTTTTGTTAATCTACATCCCATAAGTATAATGAGAATGATACAGAATTCATCCTATTGTATTTA